>NZ_JARESX010000074.1:0-34213 GCF_046026435.1 Paraburkholderia sp. RL17-381-BIF-C
ATGTTTCGCGCCACGAGCGAGACCCTGATAGGGCAGTCAGTCCGAATGCTTTACCCCAATCAGGTAGCGTTCGAACGGTTCGGGGCACGCGTGATTCCGGCGCTGAAGAAGTTCGGCCGCATCGCGGAGCCGCGCGCCATGCAGCGTGTCGACGGCGAACTTTTCTGGGTCAACGTGACGGGTGTCAGTGAACACCGGGACGACCCGTATCGCGAGGCGCTGTGGTTCTTCTCGGAGATGGGTGTCGCAACGAGCCTGTCGGGCGGTGCAAGTTCCGCCAACAAGCTGATTGCGGACGCCAAGAATTCAATGACCAGGCGCGAGCGCGATGTGGCGGCACTGCTGATCCAGAACCAGACCGCGAAGGAGATCGGAATCGCGCTGGGAATCAGTCCTCGCACCGTGGAGGTCTTTCGTGGGAAGTTGTTGAAGAAGTTCGACGCGCCCTCGACAAACGCGCTGGTTAAAACACTGCTTGCCTAGCGTATCCGCCGATCGCCGCCGGCCGCGAAACCGCAAGCCGCCACACCCGCCGAGCGAGTCGGCTAATGCTGCGCTGCTTCCAGAAGGCGCTTTAGCTGCGAAACCGCCGTGTCGGACTCCAGTTGAATCCGCGCGCGCAGCACGAGCCAGTTAAGAATCGCGAACCACAACGAAGGCGCGCGATACGTGAATTCACGTTGGAAGCGGGTTCCGCTTCCGCTCGATGTCAGCGAATAGGTGACAGTGCCTGCCGGTCTGCCGTCGATCTTCCCTTCTATCGTCCACTTGCCCGGAGGCTCCCGCGCAATGACTGTCCATACGACGCGGCCGCGCCTGCCCGCTACACGGAAGTCCTCCGTCACCTGCTCGCCCGGATTGAGCGAATGGTCGGCCGAGCCGCTGACCGCGAGCGATGACGGATGCCAGTCCGGCCAGTGAGCCGGGGTCGTGACGTAGTCGAACACGACGTTGGGAGGGCGCTGAATGGACGCAACCGTCACGATATGCGTGTCGAACCCAACCTGCCGAGGCAGTGGGACGACGAGCAACGCGATGACGACGGCCACAGCCAGTATCGCCGTGGCGAACCGTGTACGGGTTTTCATAGCGCTCTGTATTCGACGCGCACGAGAGACATTTATTCTACTGCGGAGCGGCGGATCAACCTGCTGCTGTTTCGTGGAGCAGGACTTACTTGTCGAACGCAATTCCGTACCTGCGTAGTTCCCGCATACCGCTGTCGAGGTGCGCGCGAGCGCTTTCTTTATCGCCAAGACGCATTTGCTCGTAAGCGCGCTGCGCGACATCATGCGGCACGGGCTTGAGTGCCTGATTGGATCCCATCGCTTTGAGCTGCACCTCTGCGGCGCGCTCCAGGTAGTACAGGTCGTCCCATGCTTCCGCGATGCTCGCCCCCGCCACCATCACACCGTGATTCTTGAGGAACAGGATGTCGGCCTCGCCCATCGCGGCGGCGATCCGGTCGCCTTCCGAGTCGTCCAGTGCCAGGCCGTTGTACTGCTCATCGACGGCCGTGCGGCCGTAAAACTTCAACGCCGTCTGCCCGAGCCACCGCAGCGGCGGACCCTCCAGCAGACACAGCGCAGTGGCATTCGGCATATGCGTGTGAAACGCAGCCTTCACGCGTGGCATCAACCGGTGTACCCGCGCATGAATATAGAACGCAGTCGCTTCAGGCTTGCCCTCACCGTCGACAACATGTCCGTCGAAATCGCAAACCAGAAGTCGCGACGCGGTGATTTCGGCGAACGCGTAGCCATACGGATTCACGAAAAACAGATCATCGTGGCCTGGCACAACGGCCGAGAAGTGATTGCAAATCCCTTCCTCCAGGCCATGCCGCGCGGCGAGCTGAAAACAGGCGGCCAGTTCGATACGGGCCTGCATCACTGCGTCTGCATCGAGTCGCACGTTGCGTGACGCCGCCGTGGAGCCGGTGGATAAGAGTGTATGCGCCATGATCGTTGCCCCTGAAATTTACCAACCGGGTGTAGTGAACAGTGTCGGCACCTGATCGAGTGTCGCGAGCGTTGCGTCCCGCGTGTAGTCGGGCAGCAATGAACGCCCCGTTAGTCTTGCCGGGTCGACGTGGCTGCCGTGCTTGCGCCGGAGCATTTCGCCGACGGCGGCCCGCAGGCCTTTATCCCATTGAATCAATGTACCGTAGCAGTCGAAAGTGAGCCATTGTGGGCGGCTGGTGTTCTGAAGTGACATGATGCGCTCGCAAAAAAACGGGTTCAAGTGTGCATAGGTGCTCACTGCGGCTCGTTGATTCAACGATAGGCCGCAGAACGCTCATCCGGACGCCGACGCGCTCTAGTCAGGGATTGATGTACCTCAACTGGAGCAGCTGCTTCGAAAGCTACCCTAAGTTGAGTAGCGCTTCGCGACGAAGCGCCGGAGGGTCCGATGAACTACGCGCTTGAACCTGAACGCACCCGGCATCGACGGTGGATCCGGTCGTTTCAGTTCGTCGCCTTGAGCGCACTGCTCGTGGTCGCTGTAACGTGGACGGGTTCCGTCTATGACCATCCGCTGGACACGGCGGTCATGGCCGGCATGGTGGCGCCCGAGTGTGCCGGGGTGCGCAGCGTTGCGGCCGGTTCACTGTTGCCGGCAAGGCAGCCGGACGACGATATCTGCCGATCTTTCTTCCTGTATCGAACGACATCGGCCGACGCGACAGATAACACGCGCGCGTACATCACATCGATCGGGCAGGATCGTACCGACGAATTCACGCAGTTGATCGGCTACGTATCCCTTTTGTCGCTGATGGCGGTAGATGCAGCGCTTGCGTTGACGTTGGGGTTTCGCGCCATGCATGCCCGCTATCGGCATGCTCAACGGCGCTAGAGAAGTGTCATGGTAATGCGCGCGGCTGGATCTCCAGGACGCGGGCCGTATGTCCATTCAAAGGTGGCGTGAGGAGCCTGCTATCCCACCCTTTGAAGGCGACGAACCATGGAAACGAACTATTGCGAGCGGCATCATGAATTGCAAGTGGCAGATGAGCACATGGAACTGACAGGAGAGCGCAATGAAAACGGACAAGCAGTTGGAGGCAGAAGTTGCAGACGAGTTGGCGTGGGATCCTGCGGTGTCGCTAGCTGACATCGACGTCGAGGTGAAAGACCGGGTTGTCACGCTGTCCGGCCATCCCACGAGCTATGCGGAAAAGCTGGCCGCCGAGAAGGCGGCAAAACGCGTGGCGGGCGTGAAAGCGGTGACGGTCAGAATGGATATCCGCCTGCCGCACGGAGATGAAAGAACGGACGAGGACATTGCGAACGCTGTCCGGTCGATCCTGAAGTGGACCGTGGGCGTATCGGATGTCCACGTGCAGGTTCAGGTCGACAATGGATGGGTAACATTGCGAGGCAAGCTCGAGCGGGCCTATCAGCGTCATCTCGCCACGCGCATGATCAACCCTATGCGTGGTGTGACGGGGGTTTCGAATCTCATCGCTGTGCACGAGAATCCGGCGGGTGACGATATTGCTGACAGTATCCGCAAAGCGCTCGTTCGGCATGTCGAGCGCGAAGCGAATCGCATCGGCGTCAGCGTGAGTGACGGCACGGTCACGCTGACCGGAAAGGTCGGCTCCTATGCCGAGCGATCGATCGCGCGCGGAGCGGCGTGGGCGGCACCCGGCGTGCACGCGGTCAACGACGAATTGACGATCGGATAGCCATACCGTTTGCAACGAAGCGGGCGCATCGCGGAGAAGGAGATCCGGCGATGCGTCCGCAGCGGCAGTTGTCCTGCCAATGCGACAGCATCGCAACTCTCACGCCATATATTTGCCACCGTTGATCGACAGCGTGGCGCCATTGATGAAAGCAGCGTCATCGGCAACAAGGAAGAGGACGCCGCGCGCGATTTCATCCGACGTTGCCAGTCGTCCCGCGGGCACGCCGCTGACAATCGCTTTGAGAATGTCATCCGGCACACCATGCACCATGCCCGTATCGGTATAGCCTGGGGCAATCACGTTAGCGGTAATGCCGCGCGATGCGCCTTCGAGCGCGAGCGACTTGGTGAAACCGATAAGCCCTGCTTTGGCGGCGCCATAGTTGGTCTGGCCGAATTGCCCGGAAAGCGCATTGACCGAACTGATATTCACGATCCGCCCAAAGCGGCGCTCACGCATGCTTTCTATGACGGCCCGGCATGTGTTGAAACAACCGCCCAGATCCACGTCGATCACACTACGCCATTGCTCCAGCGTCATTTTGTGCAGCGTGCTGTCACGGGTGATGCCGGCATTGTTCACGAGCACGTCGATCGGCCCCGATTGCGCGACGACCTTGGCAATCGCTTGCTGAGTGTCATCAAAGTCGGCCACGTTCCAGCCGAACACGGGAATGCCCGTTTCCTTATAAAACGCATCGGCTTCGGCATCGTTTCCGAAGTAGTTGGCAATCACCGAATAGCCGGCGCTCTTCAACTGTCGCGCGGTTGCCGCGCCGATTCCACTTACTCCGCCGGTAATCAGTGCCGTTCTTGTCATCGCATGCTCCTTTTGGAAAGCTTGTATGTAGTGAGAGCCGTGTGAGGCCCATGATCTGGATGAGCACCGTTTACGGGCTCGATCGGCTCACGCGGTGACATGAAAGCCCGCGTCGGCGTAAATAGTGGATCCAGTCAGCGTCATGCCCGCCTCGCTCGCGAGCACGGCTGCAATCCGGCCGATCTCGTCGATCGTGACGAGATGCTGCGCGGGCGTATGCGTGCGGACGTCGTCGAGCAACGCATCGAAATGGTCGATGCCGGACGCGGCGCGAGTTTTGACCGCGCCGGCTGAAATGGCGTGGACGTGGACACGACGCTCCGCCAGTTCGACAGCAAGATAGCGCACGCTCGATTCGAGCGCGGCCTTGACAGGCCCCATCACGTTGTAATGATCGACCGCGCGTTCGGCGCCTAAAAAGCTTACGGTCATCAGGCTGCCGCCATCGGGCATTAATGGGAGCGCAAGTCTCGTCATGCGGATAAACGAATGGCAAGACACGTCCATCGCGAGTGCGAAACCTTCGGCCGAACAGTCGACGAGGCTCGCGTGCAGGTCGTCGGCGGGGGCGAAGGCGATTGAATGGAGCACGAAGTCGAGCCGTCCCCACTCTTTCGCGATCCGTTCGAAAACGGCTTCCAGCTGGCCCGCAACGCGCACGTCGCATGGCATCACGAGAGTTGAATGAAGCGCCTCGGCAACCGGGCGGACGAACGGTTCGGCCTTGTCGTTCAGATAAGTGACCGCCAGTTCCGCACCGGCTGCTCGAAACAGCTTCGCACAGCCCGCGGCGATGCTGTGCTCGTTCGCGATGCCGACAACCAGCCCCCGCTTGCCGGAAAGATCGATGATGGAATTCATGATTTCATTGCCTCGCGATGTAGTACCGCAATAGCCTCGTTGGCGATGATCTGCTCTTCATCGGTCGGCAGCACTAGGACCGTGATCTGGCTGCGGGCGCTGCTGATCACACGCGCATTGCTGTCGTTCGCATCGCGATCGAGTTCGACGCCCAGCCACGCGAGGCGCTCGCATACGGCAAGTCGCACTTCGGGTTGATGCTCGCCGATCCCGGCTGTGAAGACCAGACTCTCCAGGCCGCCGAGTGTGGTGGCAAGCCGCGCGACCTCGCCCGCAATACGAAAAGCGAACAGATCGAGCGCTTCGCGGGCTTCCGGGCGGTGGCTTGCCTGCAGTTCGCGGCTGTCCGCACTGATGCCGGATACACCGAGCAGGCCGGACTGCTCATACAGCATATGCTCGACCTCGCTGACGCTGAGACCCTGTTCGAGCAGGTGAAGCACGACGCCGGCGTCGAGCGCACCACATCGCGTCGCCATGGGAATGCCGTCGAGTGTCGAGAAACCCATGCTCGAATCGCGACTTGCGCCGGCCTCGAATGCGCACAGGCTTGCGCCGCTGCCCAGGTGCGCGGCGATGACCTTGCCGCGTGCGAGTGGCGGGAACTGAAGTTCGAGCTGGCCGCGAATGAATTGATATGACAGACCGTGAAAGCCGTAGCGCTTGATGCCTTTGTCGAAGAGTCCGCGTGGAATCGCGAAACGTTGGACGAGAGCCGACTGCGTGCGATGAAATGCCGTGTCGAACGACGCGGCCTGCAGCAGATGAGGCCGCAGGTGCCGAATCGCTTTGATCAACCGGACGCTCTGAGGCTGATGCAACGGCGCAAGCGGGACCAGCGCGGTAATGGCCTCCAGCGTTTCGTCTGTAATGGCGACGGGACCGGCGAAGCGATCGCCGCCATGCACGACGCGATGACCGACTGAAACGAGATCGTCGAGCGAAAAGTGCGTGGCGAACCAGCCGAGCGTTTCGTCGAGCACGTCGTGCAGATCGTCGGTGACGGCGGATTGCAGTGCGATGTCCGTCGTCTTGCCGTCGTTCACGAGATGCAACTGCAACGGTTGGTGCCGGAAGTCGATCATGCCCTGGCCGATTCTCACGGCTTCACCGGCGACCACGCGGAACAACCCGATCTTGACCGTCGAAGAGCCGGGGTTGAATGTGAGGAGCAGTGGGGCGTTCATGATTCGAGCAGATCGCCAAGGCTGCTTTCGGCGACGAGCCTCGCCAGCGCGACCGATGCGAGGCGCACCCGCAGGCTATCGGCGCGGCTCGTCAGGATAATCGGCAGTCGCGCGCCGACAATGAGCCCTGCGGCGTCGGCTCCGGCGAAATAGACTAGCTGCTTCGCCAGCATATTGCCCGCCTCGAGATCCGGAACCAGCAGGATGTCCGCCTGACCGGCCACCGGCGAGTGAACCCCTTTCGTCTGCGCCGCGGCAAGGCTGATCGCGTTGTCAAAGGCGAGCGGGCCGTCGACAAGCGCACCGGTTATCTGGCCGCGTGCGGCCATCACGGTAAGCGCCGCCGCGTCGAGCGTGGTCGGCATTGCCGGATTAACGGTTTCAACCGCGGCGAGCACGGCGACCCGCGGCTGCTCGATGCCCAGAACATGCAGCAGGTCGATCGCGTTCTGGCAGATATCGCGCTTTTGCGCGAGGGTCGGCGAGATATTGACCGCCGCGTCGGTAACGATCAGCGGCTTGGAGTAAGCGGGGATGTCCATGGCATAGACATGGCTGATCCGTCGGCCGGTCCGCAGGCCCGATCCGGCGGCGACGACCGCCGAGAGCAGTTCATCGGTATGCAGGCTGCCTTTCATCAATGCGGCAACCTTGCCGGCTGCGCCCAACTCGACGGCGCGAGCGGCGGCGGCGTGACTATGCGCCACCGCTTCGATCGTGATGCCGTCGAGACTCACGTTGGCGGCCTCGGCGGCGGCGCGGATCTTCGCTTCGGGTCCGATGAGTAGGGGATCGAGCAAGCCTGCGTCACGCGCCTCAAGGACTGCCTGAATGACGTCCGGTGAACACGGGTGCACGACGGCTGTGCGCAGTGCGGTATGGGTGCGCGCTTCACGAATGAACGCCTCGTAACGGTCGTGGCGGCGCACGGACACTTCAGGCTGCGGGGAGGGATGCCAGACAATCGGGGTAGACGGCGCAATCACCGTGGCCGTGCCGAGCAGGACAATGTCGCCCTTCTGGTTCGTGCAGCGCGTGTCGAGCAGCACGATCCGCTTGTCGGGGCGCTTTTCCTTTACCGTCACCGTGGCGGTGATCGTGTCGCCCGGCGTGACCGGATGGCGAAACTGCAGGTCCTGATCCAGATAGATGGTGCCAGGGCCCGGCAGCCGCGTGCCGAGCAGCGCGGAGATCAGCGCGCCGGTCCACATGCCGTGCACGACGATATGGCCGAACATGTCGCTCGACGCGAAGGTCGCGTCGGTGTGCGCGGGATTGACGTCGCCCGACACGGCGGCGAACAGATCGATGTCGAGCTGCCCCGCTGTCCGCACGAGCGAGGCGGATTCACCAATCGCCAGTTCGTCGAAGGTACGGTTATGCAACTGAAGATCGTTCACGAGTGCCCCCTCAGTGCTGGAAAACGTAGGTGCCTGGCGCATCCGCAAGCGCGTGCGCGCCCGGCTCGGTGCCGATGGCCGGCGGCGCGACCCGCTCGGGACTCGATCGGGCCTTGAGCCAGTCGGACCAGACGGGCCACCACGAGCCTTCCTGTTGGGTGGCGGCGGCCATCCATTCGTCGGGGCTCACGAGCAGATCGTCGGCGGCGGTCTCCTTGATTCTGAATTGCCGGTGCGGGTGGCCCGGTTCGCTGACAATCCCGGCGTTATGACCGCCGCTCGTCAGCACGAAGGTGATTGCCGTGTCGGCAAGATCGTGAATCTTGTAGACCGATCGCCACGGCGCGATATGATCGCGTTCGGTGCCCACCACGAACATCGGCGCCCGGATGTTGCGAATCGAGATCGGGCGCGCGTCGACCTGATATCGGCCGGAGGCGAGGTCGTTGTCGAGGAAAAGTTGACGCAGATATTCCGAGTGCATCCGGTACGGCATGCGGGTGGCGTCCGCGTTCCAGGCCATCAGATCGATCATCGGGGCGCGCTCGCCCAGCAGGTAATCGTGCACGATGCGCGACCAGATCAGATCGTTCGATTGCAGGAGCTGGAACGCACCGGCCATTTGACGGGCATCGAGATAGCCTTGCGACCACATCATGCTTTCGAGGAAATAGACTTCGCTGTCGTCGATGAAGAGTTGCAATTCGCCCGGCTCGGTGAAATCCGTTTGCGCCGCGAACAGCGTGACCGATGCCAGCCGATGATCGCCCGAGCCTGCCATTGCTGCCGCAGCAATCGACAGCAGCGTGCCGCCGAGGCAATAGCCGGTTGCGTGGATCTTGTGATCCGGGACGATCTTCGAGACGGTGTCGAGCGCGGCCATGACACCGAGTTGCCGGTAATCCTCGAGACTGAGGTCGCGGTCGTCGGCGTCGACGTTGCGCCACGAAATGCAGAATACGGTGTGTCCCTGTCCGACCAGATAACGGATCAGCGAGTTTTGCGGCGACAGGTCCAGGATGTAGTACTTCATGATCCAGGCGGGGACGATCAGCACAGGTTCGGCGATCACCTCGTCAGTCGTGGGGCTGTACTGAATCAGTTCGATCAGGTGATTGCGAAACACGACCTTGCCCGGCGTGACGGCCAGATTGACGCCCACCTTGAACTGCTCCAGTCCGGCAGGCGGCATGCCGCTCGCCTGGCGCGTGGCGTCTTCGAGTGCGTTGCCCGCACCTTGAACCAGGCTCAGGCCCGCTGTCGACATAGCGCGCTGGAATACCTCCGGGTTGGTGAGCGGAAAGTTGGTAGGCGCCAGCATATCGAGCAACTGTCGCGCGACGAACGACACGACGTCTTCATGGTGACGCGTGGTACCGGGCACTTCGCGCGTTGCGGTATTCCACCATTGCTCGGCGAGCAGGAATGTCTGTTGCCACAGCCGGTAGGGTTCGGTCTGCCACACGTCGGCACGAAAGCGATCGTCTTTCGGCGACGGCTCCGCCGGCAAGGGAGCGTATGCGCCGGAAGAGACATGGGCGCAATAGTCGGCGAGACGCCGTGTGTTCAATACCCAAAGCGACGCGAGTTCCAGTTGCTTGCCGGGTGCCGCCGCGAGATGGATAAGCCAGTCGGAGAATGCCGCGCCCAACGCGGCCGGCGACAGGCCCGCCGTCAATCGCGCGATCATCGCCTCTTTGGCGTGATCCAGTTCCCGGAAGGGCGCGGCTGAAGCGGAGGCGGCGGATCTGTCGGGCAGTGTGTGATTGCCTGCGGGAGCCAACCTGGAGCGAGTGTCCATCTGAATTCCTTTTGATTGCCCTGTGCGCACGGCGACATGGCCGAACGAACTGACGACAGCGGGATAGCTATGACGGAAGAGCCGCGCCGGGGCGACTTGTGTCGGTGACAGCAGCAATTGCTGGCACGACGACATCGCGGGCGGACGGAGCGTTTTATGCTCCATGATTGTGCGGCGCAACAAGTGTCGTGAATGTGACTTTAGCGGCGCTCTAAGCGTCGCTCTTGATCTGGGTCAAGAGACACCCGGTCGGCGGTTTGCCGCGCAAGGTGCAGGTGAGCGGTCGTTTTTAGATGTGACCTGCTGCCTTGATTTCAGTCACGTTGGCACGATGCCAAACGCGTCGGGCGTGACAATTCAATGTTGTCGGCGAGCTGGGGGCCGTAAGGAGCGGCCCGCTACAGTTAGCCGATGGGAACCGGCAAGGCCACGTATAGGGACGGCGTGGCAGAAGGTGCGGAAACGGCCTCAAACAGCGTCAAACGGCTTCAATGGGCGGCAAGGGGCGTGGCTTTCGCGCCGAGTCGGTAGCGACAAAGGTCAGCGTGGCCTCCGTCACCTTGACGACGTCCGCGGCCATGCCCATGCGCTGCGCGAACACTTCCACGTTGACGGTGATCGACGTACGTCCCTCGCGGACGATATTCGCGTAGAAGCTCAGCAGGTCGCCGATAAAAACGGGCTGCCTGAACGTGAACGAATTGACGGCGATGGTGACGACGCGTCCGTTCGCGCGCCGGCTGGCGGGAATCGATCCGGCGATATCGACGTGTGACATGATCCAGCCGCCGAACACATCGCCGTGTACATTGGCACTCGACGGTTGGGGCACGACGCGCAGCACGGGCATTGCGCCGGCGGAAAGGCGTTCTGATGACGAAGAGTCGGGCATGATGGTCCGGTGTCGTAGGTAGGCCGGGGGCGGCGCGGCGGCGCCCGGCCCGTGCAAATATCGAGTTTAGCGGGCCACGTGCGTGAGCCAGTGCGCGTAGCGCTCCGACTTGCCGGCCACCGCGGCGAAGAACGTTTCCTGCAGCGACGCGGTGATTGGTCCGCGCTCGCCGTTGCCGATCACGCGATCGTCGAGTTCACGAATGGGCGTGACCTCCGCTGCCGTGCCCGTGAAGAAGGCTTCGTCGGCGCAGTACATTTCGTCGCGGGTAATGCGTTTTTCGACGACCTGAAGGCCCTGATCCCGTGCGATTTCCATGACCGACGCACGCGTGATGCCGTCGAGGCACGAGGCAAGGTCCGGCGTATACAACACGCCATTGCGCACGATGAAGACGTTTTCGCCTGCTCCCTCGGACACATAGCCTTCCGTATCGAGCAGCAGCGCTTCGTCGTAACCATTGCGGGTGACTTCGCGATTGGCCAGGATCGAATTGATGTAATAGCCGCTCGCCTTGGCGCGCACCAGCGACACATTCACGTGGTGGCGCGACAGCGACGAAGTCTTGACACGAATGCCGCGCGTGAGGCCCTCCTCGCCGAGATAGCTGCCCCAAGGCCATGCGGCGATGCCCACATGAACCGTATTGCCGCGCGCACCGAGGCCCATCTGTTCGCTGCCGAGCCAGACAAGCGGGCGCAGATAGCACGACGTCAGCCGATTGCGGCGCACTACTTCCAACTGAGCCTCGCGAATCGTTTCGAAGCTGAAGGGCACGGCCATTTCGAAGATCTTCGCGGAATTGAAGAGTCGTTTCGTATGGTCGTCGAGCCGGAAGATCGCCGGTCCCGCAGCGGTTTCGTACGCTCTGACGCCTTCGAATACCGCCATGCCGTAGTGGAGCGAATGAGTCAGAAAGTGAAGTTGCGCGTCGCGCCACTGCACCAGTTCGCCATCGAGCCAGATTACGCCGTCACGGTCGTGCATGTTCGTGTTCATATCGCTTTTTCGAAAAGTGAGGAAGATGAAACGGGTGACATGTTGGCCGCATCGCTCCGGTATTCGGCAAGCCAGCGTTCGCGCTTACTCGCCGCGGCGAGCACGTTGCGCTCCTTGACGTGACCGAAACCGCGAATCTCGTCGGGCAGATTGGCGAGCTTCATCGCTGCATCGAATCGGGCGGTGTCGAGCGTTACGCAGAATTCGTCGATCAGCGTGAAGTACTGCTCGATCAACTCACGTTCATTGCGCCGTTCCTCCGTCTTGCCGAAGACGTCGAACGCCGTGCCGCGCAGGAATCGGAATTTTTCGAGTACGCGGAACATGGTGAGCGTCCATTGCCCGAATCGTTGTTTCTTCAGGTGGCCGTGTTCATCGCGTTTGGCGAGCAATGGCGGCGCGAGATGGAACGCGAGCTTGTAATCGCGACCCGGTTCGCCTTCGAACTGTGCGCGCAACTTGTCCATGTAAGCCGGATCTGCATAGAGACGGGCGACTTCATACTCGTCCTTATAGGTCATCAGTTTCGCCAGGTTGCGCGCGACGACCGGTGTGAGGCGCGGTTTCGCCCCACCCATGACAGCCGTTTCCTTCGCGCGCAGACGTTGGACGGCTTCAACATAGCGCGCCGCATAGCGCGGGTTCTGATAGCGACTCAGCTGCTCGACGTGACGCTCGATCAGCCGGTCCAGCGATTCCGGCATCTGCACGACAATGGCCTGCTGCGCGCCGCTCGATGGCGCGAAAGCGTCCACTCCTGCTTCACCGTGCTGTGCGACATAGCGTCCCCATGCAAACGCCAGACGATTTTTTTCGACGGCCACGCCATTCAGTTCGATCGCGCGATCGAGACTTTCGTAACTAAGCGGCAGCCAGCCGCGTTGCCATGCAAAGCCGAGCAACAGAGGATTGGCATAGAGCGTGTCGCCTAGCAGTGCGAGCGCGAGACGATTGGCGTCGATAAAGTCGCTGTCTTCGCCGATGCTCGCGCGCAGATCCAGTTGCGTCTGCTCGGCCGGAAAGCGCCAGTGCGGATCCCGCACGAATTGCGCAGTCGGCGTGGCGCCGCTGTTGATCGCTGCTTTTGTCACGCTGCGTTGCGTGCGTGCCAGCACTTCAGCGGAAGCGGAGACGATCGCGTCGCAGCCCAGAATCAGGCGTGCTTCACCGGCTGCGATCCGCGTGGCGTGCAATTGTTCGGGTGTCGCGGCGATCTGCACATGACTGAGCACGGCGCCGCCTTTCTGCGCGAGCCCAGCCATATCGAGCACGGTGACGCCTTTGTTTTCGAGGTGAGCCGCCATGCCGAGCAAGCCGCCGATCGTCACGACGCCGGTTCCGCCGACACCTGTCACCAGCACGCCATACGGCTTCGACAGTGACGCAATCGCGGGCCGGGGCAGTGCCGTGAAATCGGGCAACGCGGCTGCGGATGCATGCTTGGCGGGCTTCTTCACCTGCGCGCCTTCCGCCGTGACAAAGCTCGGGCAAAAGCCTTTCACGCACGAAAAATCTTTATTGCACGACGACTGGTTGATCTTGCGCTTGGTGCCGAGCGCCGTTTGCAGCGGCTCCACCGACAGGCAGTTCGATTGCACCGAGCAATCGCCACAGCCTTCGCACACTGCGTCGTTGATAAAGGCGCGCTTCGCCGGATCGGGATAGGTGCCGCGTTTGCGACGCCGGCGCTTTTCGGTCGCACACGTCTGGTCATAGATCAGAATCGACGTACCCGCCACCTCGCGCAACTCGCGCTGCAACCGGTCGAGTTCGTCGCGGTGATACACCTTGACGCCTTCTGGGAGGCGCACGTTCGCGTCGTATTTCTCAGGCTCGTCGGTGACGATCAGCACATGCTTCGCGCCTTCGGCCACGACCTGAAACGCGATCTGCGGGACCGTGAGCACGCCGTCCACCGGTTGGCCGCCGGTCATCGCGACCGCGTCGTTGTAGAGCACTTTATAGGTAACGTTCGCACTCGCAGCAATGGACGCGCGAATCGCGAGCAGGCCGGAATGGAAATAGGTGCCGTCTCCCAGATTGACGAATACGTGCCGCTCGTTCGTGAAATGCATCTGGCCGGTCCACGAAACACCTTCGCCACCCATCTGGCTGAAGGTCTCCGTGTTACGATCCATCCACATCGACATGTAGTGGCAGCCAATGCCGGCCAGTGCGCGCGAGCCTTCCGGCACGCGAGTCGACGTGTTGTGCGGGCAGCCCGAACAGAACCACGGTTGCCGCTCCGTCACGGAACGCGGCGTGGCCGCCTCACGTTCCTTGGCCTCGATCACGGCAATGCGCGCCTCGATCCGCGCGCGCAGATCCGCTGGCAGATCGGCTTTGGCGAGGCGCCGGGCGATCGCTTTCGCGATCAAGGCCGGCGACAGCTCGTAGTGCGCGGGCAAGAGCGTCTGCCCGCGCGGCACGGACCATTCGCCGCCTTCGTCGTCGCGCTGGTCGAACTTGCCGAATACTTTCGGGCGCACGTCGTCGCGCCAGTTATAAAGTTCCTCTTTGAGCGCGTATTCCAGAATCTGGCGTTTTTCTTCGACCACCAGAATCTCGTCGAGGCCAGTGGCGAAATCGCGTGCGTTCTGCGCATCGAGCGGCCATACGCAGCCTACCTTCAGCACGCGTATGCCGATACGCGCGCAGGTTTCGTCGTCGAGCGAAAGATCGGCGAGCGCTTGCCGTACGTCGAGATACGCTTTGCCGGCGGTCATGATGCCAAGGCGTGGGTTGGGGCTGTCGATCACCACGCGGTTCAGCCTGTTCGCGCGAATGTAGGCGAGCGCCGCATACCACTTGTAGTTGAGCAGACGCGCTTCCTGCGTGAGCGGCGGGTCGGGCCAGCGGATATTGAGGCCGCCTTCGGGCATCTCGAAGTCGTCCGGCAGGACGATCTGCAAACGGTCCGGGTCGATGTCGATCGACGCGCTCGATTCGACCACGTCCGTAACGCATTTCATCGCGACCCACAGACCCGCGTAGCGGCTCATGGCCCAGCCGTGCAGACCGTAGTCCAGATACTCCTGCACGCTTGCCGGATACAGCACCGGAATGCCGCTGGCCACGAACATATGCTCCGACTGATGCGCGACCGACGACGACTTCGCCGCATGGTCGTCACCCGCCAGCACGAGCACGCCGCCGTTCGGATCGGTGCCGGCCGAATTCGCGTGCTTGAAGACGTCGCCGGTGCGATCGACACCCGGCCCCTTGCCGTACCACATGCCGAATACGCCGTCGACCTTGGCGCCCGGCCAGAGATTGAGTTGCTGCGTACCCCACACGGCGGTCGCCGCGAGATCTTCGTTCACCCCCGGCTGAAACACGACGTCGTGTTCCTTCAGATGCTGCTTCGCTTTCCACAGACCCTGATCGAGCGCGCCGAGCGGCGAGCCGCGATAGCCGGACACATAACCCGCGGTGTTCAGGCCGGCGCGGCGGTCGCGCGCCTTTTGCAACATTGGCAACCGCACCAGCGCCTGAGTGCCGCTCATGTAGACGCGGCCCTTTTCGAGTGTGTATTTATCGTCGAGCGATACGTCGGCAAGCGCGTCACGTAGCGGGGGCGTTAGCGGGGCGTTCATGGTGAAGTCTCCGGCGGCTTTATTGGGGCGGAGTATAGGAAGCGGAATTTCCAACGTAAAATCACGAATACCGAATCCTGCTATTCGAAAAACACATGTCAAAAGACGTTACCCTGCGGCAGATGCGTTACTTCGTGGCGGCAGCCCAGAGCGGGCAGTTTTCGATGGCGGCGACGGCTGAGCACGTGTCGCAATCGGCGATCACCAATGCGGTGCTGGCATTGGAGGAAACCCTGGGTACGCGGCTCTTCGAGCGCCTGCCTCAGGGCGTTACGTTGACGCCGGACGGGCACGATTTCCTGAACCACGCGCGGCACATACTCGATTCGGTGCGCGACGCGGTCTACAAGGCGCCGTTCCGCTCGCACGATCTGAAGGGAACCGTGCGCATTGCTGCGTCGTATACGGTGCTGGGGTACTTTTTGCCCGAGTTGATGGGGCGTTTTCGCGCGACGTACCCGGACATCGAAATCGATCTGCATGACCTCGACCGCGAGTCGATCGAACAGGCCGTGCTCGATGGAGTCGTCGATCTCGGCATCGTCCTGCTGTCCAACGTCGAAAATATCAGGCAATTCCGGCACCACGTGCTGATCCGTTCGCGCCGTCAGTTGTGGACTTCTCCGACCCATCCGCTTACGCAACTGAACGCGCCTTCGCTCGCGGATATCGCAAGTTATCCGTACATCCTGATTACCGTGGACGAAGGCGAGCAATCGACGCTGCGGTACTGGAAGCAGAACAATGTCGAACCCAACATCGCGTTTCGCACCAGTTCAATGGAAGCGCTGCGCGGTCTGGTGGCGCATGGCTTTGGCGTGACGATTCTTTCGGATATGGTGTTTCGTCCGTGGTCGCTGGAAGGCAAGCGGATCGACGCGCGGCCGATTCTCAACGCGATTCCGCAGATGGACGCGGGCATGTTGTGGCGCAAAGGCGCAACGCTGGATACGCCGGCCGTTGCGTTTCAGCAGTTCCTCATTCATGCATGCGGGAGTTGAAAGCGAGGAGTGGGCGGAGCGAGGAAAGAGGCGGTGCATCGCCCGAATCCACGTTGCAGTTTCACGTGTATCTGTTTTTCGCATACCCTGGCGGCTGTTGTCTCCCTCTAAAAGCGGCCGCCGGTTTCCGCCGCGAAGCCGCGCCGGCATTGGCCGGAGCCGGGACGCACTATAATCGGCTCGATGCATCGATTCATTAAGAGTCGATCGACGACCTATTCGCCTTCCGTCATGCCCAAAGAGAAAGCCAGCAAACCCGTTCAGCCCGCGTTGCGCAGCCGCAAATCCCCCCAGGGTTCGCCCACCGTGCAGGACGTCGCGCGTCTCGCGAAGGTGTCGGTCGGCTCGGTGTCGCGTGTGCTGAACGGCCGCGAGAATGTGGCGCCAGCCATTCAGGAGGCGGTGCGCGCCGCGGTGGCCGAGTTGAATTTCGTGCCGAACGTGGTGGCGCGCAGCATGCGCAAAGGCAGTTCCAGCGCAATCGGCTGTCTGATTTCGGACATCACGCAGCACACCGCCGCACAGATGGTCAGCGCCGCCGAAGAGCGTCTGCGGGCGAGGGGTTTCGAAATTCTGATCGCCAATTCCCACTACGATCTCGAACGCGAGCGCGCCATTCTGTCGAGCCTGAAGCAGCGCCGTATCGACGGATTCATCGGCGCGATTTCCGACGACGAGACGCCTTCCTATTTCAACTTCCTGCATACGCTGAATATGCCGGTCGTGCTGTGGGAGCGCGATGCACAGGGCGAATTCAATTCGGTCCTGACCGATCACGCCGACGGCTGCCGCCAGGCCGTGCGCTATCTCGCATCGCTCGGACATCGCGCCATTGCGCTCGTCGCCGGTCATGAAAACACGTGGGTGGGCCGCGAGATGGTGCGCGGCTATCAGGCCGCGTGCGAGGCCGCCGGCATCGCGCTCGACCCCGCGCTCGTGCTGCGTACCAGCGCCTTTAACAAGGACGTCTGCCGCGCCTTGCTCAGCGGTCCCGACCGGCCCTCCGCCATCATCGCCACGCTGAACGACGTGGCCATCGTGCTCGAAGTCGTGCGGGAAGCCGGGTTGTCGATTCCGGCCGACCTGTCGGTGATATCGATCGGCGAGCACGAGTATTCGGGCATCGCGTCGCCGGCGTTGACCGTGGTGACGCAAAACCCGCGTGATGTCGGCCGCGAAGCAGCGGACATGATGTTGCAACTGATCGACGGCACGGCGCCGTCCGGCATCCGCCGCTCGAAACATCCTATGCGGATGATCGTGCGCGAGTCGTGCGGCGCGCCCCCCAGTGCTGCACGCCGCAAAAAGCGCTAGCCGGATTCGATCCCAGGGTTTATCCGATCGCAAAGTTTCTTGACAGCGGATTTTTCGCCGCCGACAGTGCGTACCTACCTGTAGTGAATCGATTCACCACAACGCGAGGCGCGATATGAGCGACAGGAAAAACGGGGTACAGTCGGGTCAGGACAACAGCAAGGGCGGCGGCCGCGCAGGCCGCCGACGGTTTATGAAAACGGCGGGCGTGTTTGCCGGCGCAGTGGCGACCGGACTGGGTCTCGATGGCTGCGGGGAGGGCGGAATCAGCGCCGCGTCCGCGCAGAGCGTGGGTGTGCGGACTCCGGCGATCGTGCCGGCGCAAACAGCGCTGGTAGTCATGCATTATCAGACCGACATCCTGGCGCTCTTTCCGGCCGTCGCGCCTACTCTGCTCGCCAATACACGCAAGCTATGCGATGCCGCGCGGGCTAAAGGCGTCAGCGTCTACTTCGCCAAGATCCAGTTCAGTCCGGGCTATCCGGAAGTCAGTCCGTTGAACAAGAACGGGCAGGGGCTCAAGCAACTTGGCCTTTTCATCAACGACAGGATCGCGCGAGAACTCGGCCAGCAGGCCAACGAGCCGCTCATCATCGGGCATCGGGCCAGCGTATTTTTCGGTACTGATCTGCAGGCGCGGCTTTCCGCGCAGGGTATCGATTCGCTGATCATGGCCGGCATTGCGTCGACCGGTGTGGTGCTGTCGTCGGTCGCCTATGCGAGCGATTCGGACTTCCGCTTATACACCGTGAAGGATTGCTGTTTCGACCCGGATCAGGTCGTCCATGATCATCTCTTTTCCACCGCATTCGATTCGCGCACCACGGTGCTGTCGCTCGCCGACGCCTCGTTGCTGCTCGCCTAGGCCCGTCGCAACGCGCGCTGAACCCGCCAACCAGGGTTTCCGATATTTTTGAAAAGTTGACTCGCTGCGCTAAGCTCACTATTGTCTGTGAATCGATTCACGAAAGATGCGGTGAGTTGCGCGGCATTGAAAAAGCAGAGGATTTCATGACTTTCAGCAACAGGCGACGCCAACTGCTCCGCGCGGGCGCCGCAAGCATTGCGGGGCTTTCCCTGCCGTTCGCGCTCGAAGGCCGGGTATTCGCGGCCGAAGCAGGGGTACTGTCGGTTGCCATTCCGAGCAATCCGCAAACGCTCGATCCGCTCAACCAGCCGAATCACGACGTCATGGCGATCAACCAGTTGATCTTCGAGAATCTGGTCGGCATTGACGCACGCGGCCAGCGGGTGCCGCAACTGGCGCGCGCGTGGACGATTTCGCCTGACAAACTGACGTACACGTTCGATTTGCAGCGCGGCGTGAACTTTCAGAACGGCCAGCCTTTTACGTCGGCCGACGTGAAGTACAGCTTCGACTACGTGTTGAACCCCGCGAACAAGGCATTCCGCCGGCCGTTCTGGACTGTGATCGACTCAGTCAGCGCACCGGACGCGCATACCGCCGTGATCCGCCTCAAGCGTCCCTACCGGCCATTGCTCGACTACATGTCGAAGTACATGGGCATTTTCCCAGTGGGCAGCCGCGAGCAACACCCGGCGGAATACTTCAAGCAGACGCCGATCGGAGTCGGCACTGGCCCGGCGATCTTCGTGCAGTCGAAGGCGAACGACTTCGTTGAACTGAAGCGCAATCCGGCTTACTGGGGTAGAGGCGAGCCGCATTGGGACAAGATCGTGTTTCGCATCATTCCGGAAGAGTCGTCGCGGCTCGCGTCGCTGATGTCGAACCAGACGCAGATCATCAGTGCGCCGCCGGCCCAGACGTTTGCACAGATCCGCACGTCGGCGGGCCTCGCGGGCGATAGCCGTCCCTCGCCGACCAGCCCGCTGATGATGTGCCTGAACAACCGCAAGGCGCCTTTCGACGATCTGGCGTTTCGCCGTGCCGTTTCGCTCGTGCTCGACCGCGCGAAGATCTGCCGTGATCTGTGCTACGGCGCGGTGAAGGCGAGCAGCATGCCGTTTGCGCCGGAGTCGTCGTGGTACGACGCAGGCTCGGCGGGAAGCCTGGCGTTCAATCTGGACCACGCGCGAGCGGCGTTGAAAAGCTCGAAATACGCGAGCGGCGCTTCGTTCGATTTGCTGTACGTGCAGCCTGCGTATCTGATCGACACGTCGTCGACGGCGCTTTTCATTCAGGCGCAACTCGCGTCGCTGGGCGTCCGCGTCAATCTGCGTCCGCTCGATTTTGGGCAGATGATCTCGCAGGTGCTGGTCGGCAACCACGCAGCGGCGTTGACCGGATTCATCGCACCGCCAGAGCCGACTTACCTGCTCAACGCGCTGTTCCGCCCAACCGAGAGTCTGTGGAAAGCGAGCGGCTACGAAAGCGCAGAACTGCTGAAGCTGATCGACGACAGCTATCTGGTCGACGATCCTGCTGTGCTCAAGCCGATCCTCGCGAAGCTTCAACAAGTGCTGGCGCGTGACTGTCCGGCGGTCTGGATCGGTGCGCTGGAAGTGCAGAATTTGTGGCGCAGCAACGTGAAGGATTTCCAGGTGAACACCGGCTTCTCGCTGAAGCTCGACAACGTTCATCTGGCGAAGGTATGAGGTCGATATGAAAGCCGTTTCGAGGCTGTTTTCGTCCGTGCTCGTGCTACTGGTGGTCAGCGCGCTGCTGTTCGCCATGTGCCGCGCGACACCCGTATCGCCCGCGCGTTTGACATTGGGTAGCGACGCCAGCGTCGAACAGGTCGCCGCGTTCAATCATCAGTATGGGCTCGACCGGCCGGTCGCCGCGCAGTACGGCACGTGGCTGAACGGTGCGCTCGCGCTCGATTTCGGCAAGTCCTACGTGACCGGCAATCCGATCGGCCCGCAGATCGCCGAAACGCTGCCGAATACCGTCGAGCTCGTCACGCTGTCGTTCATCTTCACGATTGTGGTGTCGATCGTGCTCGGCACCGTGGCGGCATTGAAAGAGAACAGCGGCACGGACCATCTGCTGCGTGCGGTGGCAATCGTAGGTCTATCCGTGCCGTCGTTCTGGCTGGGGCTGCTGCTGATCCGCTATGTCGCGCTGAAAACCGGGTGGTTTCCGGTAGGTGGTCTCACGCCCTGGTCGGACGGCGCGGCGACGCATCTGCTCGCGCTGGTGCTGCCCGTACTCACGATGTCGGTGTACTACGTCTCGGTGCTGAGCCGCCTGGTGCGGGCGAACATGGTCGACGCGCTCTCGCAGGATTACGTGCGAACCGCCAGGGCGCTCGGTTTGTCGCCGTCGCGTATTCGCCTCTATGCATTGAAGAACGCATTGCCGTCGCTCGTGAGCACGGCCGCGATGAGTTACGGCTACATGTTCGGCTGGGCATTGATCGTCGAACAGATCTTCAATTTGCCCGGCGTCTCGCGCGCGTTGCTCACGGCGATCTTCCAGCGTGACTATCCGACCGTGCAGGCCATCGTGCTCGTCATCACCACGATCTTCATCGCGTCGAACACGTGCGCCGACGTCCTGCATGGTTATCTCGATCCGAAGGCGAATAGAACATGATGGCTGATTCATCTCTACCCAACGTGCAACGCAAGCCGCATGTTATCGGCGCCTGGCTCGCATCGGCTGGCCGGCTGCTGCGCGCGCTGATGCATGAACCGGCCGGTGCGATCGGTCTCGTGACGATCGTGCTGCTGGGCGTGATTGCCGTGTGCGCACCGTGGCTGCCCTTGAAGGATCCGCTGCAGCTCTATATCGAACATCGTCTGGAGGCGCCGAGTGCGGCGTTCTGGCTCGGCACCGACCAGGTGGGCCGTGACATTCTGAGCCGCACGATCTGGGGCGCTCGCGCGTCGCTGTCGATAGGACTCTGCGCGGTTGCGATCGGCCTCGTGCTGGGTACGGGCATTGGGTTAGTGGCCGGTTACAAGGCCGGCTCCTGGCTCGACGAAACGCTGATGAAAGTGATGGAAGTGCTCGCGTCGATTCCGCTGTTGATCTGGGCGATCGCGCTCGTCGGCATTACCGGCACTGATACGCTGCATATCGGCTTTTTCGCTATTTCGAACGAGACCAAGCTCGTGTTGCTGATCGGCGTGCTCTACGCGCCGGGTCTTGCGCGGCTTACCCATAGTCTCGCCAAGGCCGAGTCGCAAGCGGAGTATGTCGCGGCGCGGGTTCTGCAAGGCGCGAGCGGCGCGCGCATCATGTTGTCCGATGTGCTGCCCAACATCATCTCGCCCGTGCTGATCCAGGCGTCGCTGCTGCTCGGCGTGACGATCATCGTGGAGGCGTCGCTCAGTTTCATCGGACTCGGTGTGCAGCCGCCTACGCCGAGCTGGGGCGCGATGCTTTCCGATGCACGCGCACTGATTTTCACCGACAACTGGTGGGTGTCGGTGTTCCCGGGCGCAGCGGTGTTCGTCAGCGTGCTTGCCTTCAATCTGTTCGGCGACTCGATGCGCACTATTCTCGATCCGCGGCGGCGCAATGCGCGTGCGGCGAACCTGACGGGAGCGTCGCTATGAACGAAGCGCTGCTGTCGATTGAAAACCTGCACGTCACGTTCGGTTCGGGCAAGACGCAGACCGAAGTGTTGCATGGGCTCGATTTGCAAGTGGGACGTGGCGAGGCAGTCGGGCTCGTCGGCGAATCGGGTTCGGGCAAGAGCGTTGCTTCGCTGGCGGTGCTCGGCCTGCTTGGCAACGCTGGCCGTATCAGCGGCGGGCGTATCGTGCTCGACGGCGAAGATCTGGGCCGTGCATCGGAGGCGCGCATGCGCGCATTGCGCGGACGGCGCATCTCCATGATCTTTCAGGATCCGGCTACGGCGCTCAATCCCGCCTTCACGATCGGCGCGCAACTCGCCGACGTGGTCCGCGCCCACCGTCCACTGCGCGGCCGTGCGATCCGCAACGAAGTGCATGCCGTGCTCGCACGCGTCGGCTTCAAAGATCCACGCACCACGGCGCGGGCGTATCCGCACGAACTGAGCGGCGGCATGAAGCAACGCGCGATGATCGCCGCCGCGATTGTCTGCGAACCGGCGCTGCTGCTCGCGGACGAACCCACCACCGCGCTCGACGTGACCGTGCAGGCGCAGATCGTCGAATTGTTGAGAACGCTGGTGGACGAAATGGATCTCGGCCTCGTGTTCATCACGCACAACCTCGACCTGATGGCCGAATTGTGTTCACGCGCCGTCGTGCTGAAACAGGGGTACGTGGTCGAAGCCGGCCCGGTGGAAGACATCTTTCTGCGGCCTTCGCACGAATACACGCGGCATCTGATCGCGAGCATTCCGCGTTTGCCGGCTACGCGTGCTGCCGGCCGTCATCAACCTGAGGAGACGCGTAATGTCCGCTAACGTGCCGAACGGCATTCAGGCCGCTCAGGCCGCTCATGCCGCTCAGGCGGCTCAGGCCGCTCATGCCGCTCATGCCGCTCATGCCGCTCATGCCGCGCAGCCGATCTTCGCGCTGCAGGAGGTCGGCAAGTCCTATGCGCTGGCGCGCTCGCCGCTGGAGCGCATGTTCAACCGGCGCCGCTTCCATGCCGTGTCGGGCCTGAGTCTGGAAGTGGCGAAGGGCGATGCGCTCGCAATTGTTGGCGAAAGCGGCAGCGGCAAATCGACTGTCGCGCGCATGATGGTCGGCCTCACCGCGCCGACCGTCGGCTCGATCCGTTTCAGGGGCGATGCATTGAACACGATGACGCGCTCGCAGAACGCCACGTTTCGCCAGCGCGTGCAGATGGTGTTCCAGAGCACGACGAACTCGCTGAACCCGCGCAAGACGATCGCCACGACGCTCGCGGAAGCGATCGGCAACGACGGCGTGCCGGTGCGCCAGTTGCTCGACATGGTGCGGCTGCCTGCATTCGTGCTGGCGCGCTATCCGCATCAGCTGTCGGGCGGTCAGCGCCAGCGCGTGGGTATTGCAAGGGCGCTCGCGCGCCGTCCGGAACTGGTCGTTGCCGATGAACCGACTTCCGCGCTCGACGTATCGATCCAGGCGGAGATCATTCGCCTGTTGCGCGATCTTCATCAAAGCGCTGGTGTCTCGCTGGTCGTGATCAGCCACGATCTGGCGCTGGTTGGCGAGCTTTGTCAGCGGGTGGTGGTGATGCGGGAAGGGCGCGTGGTGGAAGCGGGAGCCGTGGATCAGGTGCTGTTCGAACCACGCGAGCGCTACACGACGGAGTTGTTGGCGGCGATCCCGAAAGGCATCGGCCGGCACATCATAGGGGTGGGACCAGAGTAAATGCTAAAGCACTAACGCTGGTCGACACAGGAGAGGCGGTCCGAGCAGTAGAAAAGAAGATCCGGGTCAAGCAGTGAGCCGGCGCACCTTGGGATATTTTTTTGAGCCTTTGGTGAATCGATTCATTTGCTATTATCAATCGATCGCTAGCCGACCGGGGTGTCGCGATTCCTTGTTTGGAGAAGAGCGGTGAAGGAAAAGTTATTCATCATGGCGGCTCTGATGGGCGGGAGCGGTCTCGTTCATGCGCAGAGTTCGGTCACGCTGTACGGGATCATCAACGAGGCAATTACCTACTCGTCGAATCAGGGTGGCCACAGCGCGGTGCAACTCACCGGCAACGGCGAGTACGGCAGTCGCTGGGGACTGCGGGGCGCTGAAGACCTCGGCGGCGGCACCAAAGCGATCTTCACGCTCGAGAGCGGCTTCAATCCGGTCAACGGCGCGCTCGGTCAGAACAACCGCATGTTCGGCCGCCAGGCTTTTGTGGGTTTTTCGAATACGAACTACGGCACGCTGACGTTCGGCCGCCAGTACGACGCGATCGTCGGCACCTTGCAGACCATGACGTCCAACGGCGCGTGGGGCGGCGTGATGTTTTCGCACCCGTACGACAACGACAATACCGACGACTTTCTGCGCGTCAATAACTCGATCAAATACGTCTCGCCGAATCTGAAGGGCTTCACCGGTACGGCCATGTACGCATTCAGCAACGCGCCCGGCGCCTTTGCGAACAACCGCATGTGGTCGGTGGGCGGCATCTATTCGCAGGGTGCGTTTTCTATCGCGGCGGCCTATTCGCTCTACAACGAACCGGGCGTGAACACCACCGCGAATGTGAACACCAACGGTGCGATCACTTGTTGCGATGCGCCGATCACGTCCAAACGCGAGCAGATTGCGGGCATCGGCGCGTCGTATGTGATCGGACCGGCCAAGCTGAGCCTGATGTACAGCAACGCGATCTACAACAACGTGGGCACGACGCTGACCAGCGGCATCAACTATCGCTTCAACAACTATGAAGCGAATGCGCGCTTCACGATCGATCCAACGCTGTTCTTCGGCATGGCCTACACGTACACGAGCGACAACATCACCGGCGGACCGGGCGGTCCTACGCAGGTGCACTGGCATCAGGTCAATCTGCTGGTCGACAAGTTCCTCTCCAAGCGGACCTCCATCTACACCGAGGTGATTTATTTGCGCGCGGCCGGCGGCGGTTTTCCGCGACCTACGGGCGGACCATTGCCCGCGACCTCGAACGGTCTGCTCGCCTCGCAGATTCAGACCATGTTGCCTTCTTCGGGACAGAACCAGGCCGTGTTCAGCCTGGGACTCGTTCACAAGTTCTAGCAGCACTGCATTGACCGGCGCAAACCCGCCAAGCGTTTGCGCCGCATCGACTAACAAGCAAGGTGTGTAATGACTGAAAGACTTTACCGGGCCGGTGTCGATATCGGCGGGACCTTCACCGATATCGTCGTGATCGGCGATGACGGCGTGATTCATACCAGGAAGGTTTCGTCCACGCCGCAGGACTACGGCATTGCGATCGTCGCGGGTGTGCAGGCGCTGCTCGCCTCGCTCGATGCGCAACCGTGCCAGATAACCGAACTGGTTCATGCAACCACCGTCGCCACCAATACGGTGCTCGAAGGCAAAGGCGCGCGCACGGCGCTGATCACTACACGCGGTTTTCGCGACGTGGTCGAGATCGGCCGCCTGCGGGTGCCGATGCTTTACAACCTCGCGTATCAGAAACCGGAGCCGCTCGCGAAACGCCGGCACCGTTACGAGGTGGACGAACGCCTGCTCGCCGATGGTTCGGTCGACACGCCGCTCGACGATGCGCAAGTGCTGGAAATTGCGCAACGTATCGCCGACGAGAAAATCGAAGCGGTCGCGATCAGCCTGATTCATGCGTATGCGAATCCGGAACACGAGATCCGCATTCGCGATCTGTTGCGCAGTGTGTTGGGCGACTCCGTCTATCTGACCTGCTCGCATGAAATCTTGCCGGAAATCCGCGAATACGAACGCACCAGCACGACCGTCGTCAACGCGTATCTCGGGCCCGTGGTGGTGAGCTATCTGCATTCGCTGATCGACAAGCTGCGCGGCATCGGCATGACCGGCCCGGTGCAGATCATGCATTCGAACGGCGGCGTGATGAGCGCGGCCATGGTCATGCAGAAGCCGGCCACGATCATCGAGTCCGGGCCGGCGGCCGGTGTGATCGCGGGTGCCTCGGTCGCCGCCGCGTCGGGTTACGTCGATTGCATCACGGTGGACATGGGCGGCACCACGGCGAAGGCGGCCATCATCGAGAAGGGTGAGCCGGCGCGCACTACCGAGTACGAGGTGGGTGCGGGCATCAACGTCAGCAGCAAGCTCGTGAAGGGCGGCGGCCACGCGGTGAAGCTGCCGTTCATCGACGTCTCGGAGATCGGCGCGGGCGGCGGCAGTCTGGTGCGTATCGACGCGGGCGGGCTCGTCAAGGTCGGCCCCGATTCGGCGGGTTCGGTGCCCGGCCCCGTGTGCTATGACGCGGGCGGCACGATTCCGACGCTGACCGACGCCGTGCTGACGCTCGGCTATCTGAACCCGGCGTTTCTTGCCGGCGGCGAGTTGCGCATCAATCAGCAAAAGTCGCTCGACGCAATGCGCACGCAGATCGCCGAGCCCACGCACACGGATCTGTACGAAGCCGCGTATGGCGTGTTCTCGATCGCGGCCTCCACGATGACGCGCGCGGTGAAAGCCGTATCGACGTATCGCGGCCGCGATCCGCGCGAATTCGCGCTGTTCGCGTTCGGCGGCAACGGGCCGGTCATCGTTCATGCGATCGCCGAACTGCTCGACATGAAGACGGTGATCGTGCCGCCGAGCCCCGGCGTGTTCAGCGCGCTCGGTCTGCTGTTCTCGTCGACCCAGCACGAGTTCATGCAGACGATGTTCTGCCGCCTCGATCACTCCGCCGCGATGCAATTGGGCAACGCGCTCGAAGATCTCGTAGCGCGGACCACGGCGGACATGACAGCCGAGGGCAATGCCTTCGCCGATATCGCCGTGACGTGCGCGCTGGATTTGCGCTACACGGGCCAGGCTTACGAGCTGACTGTGCCGATCGAATGGCGTGCCGGCGAACCGCTCGACATTGCGCCGATTGCCGCCGCGTTTCATTCGGAACACGAACGCACTTACGGCCACGCGTCCGCAGACGAGGTTATCGAACTCGTCAATCTGCGCGCGGTCGGTTCGCTGCGCTCGCAGAAAGACCGCGCCTACGACGCGCAACGCGCCGGCGGCAGTCGTGCGAATTCGCCGGCTGCGCGCGTGCCGGTGCGGCGCCGGGCGTATTTCGGCAAGACGCACGGCTTCATCGACACCCCGGTGATCTCGCGGGCCGATCTGCGCGCCGCGCCGATGACCGGCCCGTTGATTGTCGAAGAGTACGACTCGACTTGCGTCGTGCCGCCGAATGCCGGCGCGCGCGTCGATGCCCACGAAAACATCGTCATCACGTTTCTGGAGCAATCCGCATGACTACCCAGCAGGCCGCTTCGGCGGGCACCGATGCCATCACGCTTGAAATCGTCAAGAACGCGCTCGGCTCGATCGCCGACGAAATGGCGCTCGTCGTGCTGCGCACGGCGTATTCGCCGATCGTGCGTGATTCGATGGACTTCTCCACCGCGGTATTCGACCGCGCCGGCCGCGTGATCGCGCAGGGCCTGACCTTGCCGATTCACCTCGGCGCGTTTCCGGCCGCGATGGATAACGTGGTGCGCCGCTTCGGCACGGCCGGCAAGCACGGCGACATCTACATCATGAACGACCCCTACACGTCGGGCGGCATGCATCTGCCGGACGTGTATCTGATTCAGCCGGTGTTTTACGACTCGCGTATCGAAGGCTATGTGGCGACCATCGTCCACCATGCCGATGTCGGCGGCATGGCGCCGGGCAGCATGGCGATCGGCGCAACGGAAATCTATCAGGAAGGTCTGCGGATTCCGTTGATGAAGCTGTGCGATGCCGGCGACGTCAACGACGCGCTCGTCACGCTGCTGGAGACGAACTCGCGCATGCCGGGCCAGTTGCGCGGCGATCTGCGCGCCCAGGTGGCGTCGTGCAAGGCGGGTGAACGGGGGCTCGTGCAACTGCTCGACAAGTACGGCGCGGATGGTTTCGGGAGGCTGGTCGAAGCGCTGCACGATTACGCCGAGCGTCTGACGCGCCAGGCCATCAGCACGATGCCGAATGGCGAATACCGTTACGAGGATTTCATCGACGGCCTGGGCGATACGCCGGTGCCGATCGCGTTTCGCGTCAAGGTCACGGTGGCGGACGACGTGGTGAACATCGACTGGACCGGGACCGACGCGCAGGTGCAGGGCGCGATCAATGGTCCGTTCGCGACCACGCAATCGGTCGCATATGCGGCGGTGCGTTGCGCGATCGGCGTCGATGTGCCGAACTGCGAAGGGTTTTCGCGGCCTGTGCAGGTGTACGCCGAAAGCGGCTCGATCGTGAATCCCGTTGAACCGGCGGCCTGCGCGGCGCGCGGGATCATCGCTTACCGTATGTTCGACGTGTTGCAAGGCGCGTTCGCGCAGATCGTGCCGGATACGATTCCGGCGCTGGGCGAAGGCGGTCCCTCGGTCGTGTCGATTTCCGGGCGCAATCCGGATGGCGAGGGCGGCACGCGTGGCGCCAACTGGCTGATTACCGACGGCGTGCTCGGCAGTTGGGGCGGTGGCCGCAACGACGGTTGCGAAGGCATTGCGAATCCGCTCGGCAACCTGTCGAACCAGCCGGTCGAATTGATCGAGGCACGTCTGCCGCTCAAGATCACCGAATACGGATTCGTCACCAACTCGGGCGGCGCGGGCCGGCATCGCGGCGGCCTCGCCATGCGCCGCGCTTATGAACTGCGCAGCGACCATGCGTTGCTCGGACTGCGCTCGGACCGGCGCGCGCATCGGCCGACTGGCTCGCACGGTGGGCTGAGCGGGTCGCCGTCACTCAATCTGCTGACACGCGACGGTCAAAGCACATTGCTGCCGACCATGCCGAGCACGGTGACCGCGCTTCGCAAGGGTGACCGCTTCTGCCATATCGCGGCGGGCGGCGCGGGTCATGGCGATCCGTTGACGCGTTCGCCGCAAGCCGTGCGCGAGGACGTGCTGGACGATCGCATCACGGAGCAGCTGGCGCGCGAAGTGTACGGCGTCGTGCTCGAAGGCGCGGCGCGCGACATAGACGGGCAGCGCACCGCCGAGCTGCGTGAGCGCCTCCAGACGCTTACCAGTCAGGAGCGCGTGGCGAAGCAGGAGGCGCTGTTCCTGCAATCCACCGGTGCCGATGCCGCGGCTCTCGGCAAACTCTGACTACGACAGGTGCTTTGACTATGACCGGTTCAATCCTCGCGCCAGACACCGATACTCAACGCATGCGCTTGCTGCGTCCCAGTTGGGCCGAGCTCGACTATGGCGCTATCGCGGCGAATCTGGCGCTCGCGCGCGAACAGGTGGGGCGAGCCACGAAAATCTACTTCGTTTGCAAGGGCGATGGTTTTGGCTTCGGTGCCGCGAAGGTTGCACGGCTGGCGGCGCAAGCGGGTGTGGACGGCTTTTGCGTCGGCAGCCCGGAAGAGGGCGTCGCGATTCGCCGCGCGGGCATCGATCGCGACATCCTGCTGTTTGCGTCGACCTTGCCCGAGGATGCGGCGCGGGTCGCAGCGTTGGGATTGACGGTGACGATCCAGAGTCAGGAAAGCCTGCGCGCATTCATCGAGGCCGGCGTGGCCGTCGATGCCTTCGTCGAAATCGATCCGGGCTTCGGGCGCTTCGGCTTTCTGCCGTCGCAATGGCAGGCCGCGTTCGAAGCACTGCGCGATCAGTCGACCGTTCGGCTCAAAGGCGTGTACACGCATCTGAGTTCGCCGGAGAGCGATGATGTGACGCACAAGCAGGCCGGCGTATTCGATGCGGCGCTGGCCGATGCGCGCGCGGCGGGATTCGATAACGTGACGACGATGCTGGCGAGCTCGCGAGTCATGCTCGCGCATCCGCATCTGGCGTATCAGGCGGTTGATCCCGGGCGACTGCTATACGGCGCGCTCGACGCGGGCTGGATGGCCCGCGCACCGTTGCGACCGATGTTGCGGGCCGTGCGCGGGCGCATCATTCACGTTCAGGAGCATCCGGCCGGGTCCATGCTCGGCATCGGCTATGCGGAGCCGATCCGGCTCGAACGCGGTGTGCGCATCGGTGTGGTGCCGATTGGCTTCTGGGACGGTCTGAATCATGTGCCGCCGTTGGGTCGCGTGCTGGTGCACGGGCAGGCGGCGCGCATCGTCGGACGCCGCTCTTTCCAGCATACCGTGATCGATATCACGGACATTGCACAGGCGCGAACCGGCAGTGTCGTTACGTTGCTGGGTCAGGACGGCGACCAGTCGATCACGATCGACGAGATGGCGGAAACGCTGCGGCTGCCCGTCATGGAGTTGATCCCGCGACTGGCGAGGAGTCTGCCTCACGTCGATGTGACGGCGACGGATCTGCCGGGCGCCGACTGACGCGTGTCGGCAGATCCGTCCCATACGGCTTTAAAACATTTTGCGGATGCCGACTGCCGCGCCGACGTTGTTGGTGCGGCCAACGGTGTCGACCGCGCCGGTGGCCGGGTTGGTCGAGCCGGGGTAGTCGGCGGCGAATGCGCCATTGCCGCGCGCGAAGTCCACGGTGCCATACACTTCCGTGTGCTTCGACAGCGAGTATTCGGCGAGAACGGTGGCGGAGTAGTTGATACCCGAGCCGAGTGTGCCGTCGATTTTCTCGGCATTGCGAGCGTGACCGTAGTAACCGGCCACGGTGATCAGAAGCGGCGCCGTTGCCTGCCAGTTGCCGCCAATGTAGAGCGTGTCGTCGATACGGTTCGGGCTGCTGCCCGGCAGTTTCGGCGCGCCCGCTTGCTGCATGTTGGCGTCAGTGGTGCCGCTGCGATCCTGCGCGCGCAACCAGCCGGCCAGCAGGCGTACGGTGGGTGTGATCTGGTACGCGCCGCTCACGTGCAGCATGTTGATCTTTGCGCCATTGACGAGGCTGCCACTTGCGGACGTCACCGAGGTTTGCTGGAAGCCTGCGTCGAGCGATGCGGGACCGTGCGTATACGTTACTTCCACGCCATACGTGCTGCCGAGTCCGACCGCGCCCGCCTGATTGCCGAAGCCATAGATTGCGTCGATGCTCAGGCCATTGAACGATGCCTTGTACTTCACCGAGTTGTTGATCGTGAGGTACGGGCCAATACCATTCCATGCCCAGCTGTCTTGCCAGTAATCGCCGACGGTCATCGGGTCGAACACATCGCCCATGGTGTCGTAGAGCGGCGCATATTGGTTACCGAAGGTCAGCGTGCCGTACTTGTCGCTCGACAGGCCGACAAACGCTTGTCGACTGAACAGCGTGTTTGCCTGATGCAGTTGCCCGGAGTTGAGTTCGAAGCCGTTTTCAAGGCGGAAAATCGCGGACAGGCCGCCGCCCAGGTCTTCGGTGCCTTTCAGGCCCCAACGGCTGTGGGTTTCCGGGCCGACCGTCATGCTGAACTGGTCTTTGCCATCCGGGGCGGCATTCGTCTGATAGCGGAGCGCCGTATCGACGAGACCATACAGCGTGACCGAGCTCTGTGCGAATGCGGGGGACGCGGCAAGGACGAAAAGTGACACGGCGGCACTGGAAATAACGGCTTTTTTCATCAGACGGTTGTCCTAACTATGATTGTTCATTTGACCGCCTCAATGCCCTCGAAGACTGGCTGGGTGAGGCTGAAACCGGGAGCATAGTCGGTGAGTTTTTTGCCTCATATCGCATAATATGGATTGGTTCCTTCCAGAATCAGGAACAATAAGGCGGTCACACGTCTGATGGAAATGCCTGCAATGTGCAGCAGGCATGCGAGCGGTTTGACGCGGCAGGCGCCGCCATTCGAGATCGAGCCATAGACCATCGGCCCGCTTTTGCAAGCGCCAGCGTGTCGCTAAAAAGCCACGATTGGTGGGCTGTGTCGCATGACCGGATTTCGCGTTCGGCCCACGTTGTCACCGATTGGCGCGCACCCGTTCGCGGGGTAATGGCTCGCAACCGGCCACGGGTGACATAGTGGCCGATCGCCTTGCCGAACCTCTAGTCGTAGCGATAGACGCCCTGACCCACCTTGCGTCCAAGGTGGCCTGCCGCTACCAACTCGCGCAGTAACGGGCTTGCGCGATATTTCGAATCGCCGAAGTCCTTCAGGAACACATCGAGGACCGACAGGCAAACGTCGAGCCCGATCAGATCCGCGAGCGCCAGAGGGCCAATCGGGTGATTCGCGCCGAGGCGCATGCCGAGGTCGATCTCCTCCGCCGTGGCGATGCCTTCAGCGAGCACGAAAAACGCTTCGTTGATCATCGGCACCAGAATGCGGTTCACCACGAAGCCCGGTGCGTTCTTTACGCTGATCGGTGACTTGTCGAGCTTGACTGTCAGCTCTCGTACAGCCTCAATCGTGGCCGCGCTGGTCTGTATGCCACGAATGATTTCGACGAGCGGCAGGAGCGGAACCGGATTGAAGAAGTGCATGCCGATGAAGCGAGACGCATCGGTCAGCGCGGCCCCGAGTGCGGTGATCGAGATCGACGAGGTATTCGATGCAATGATCGTCTCCGGCCGCGCGACGGATTCGATCTGCCGCAAGATGCGGATCTTCAGATCGGTATTTTCCGTGGCGGCCTCGATCACGAGGTCGACGGTGGTGAGGCGCTGATAGTCGGTGGACGTCTCGATGCGCGAGAGGGCAGCCTCTTTCACCGCCGCGTCGAGCTTGCCCTTGGCGACCAGCCGTTCGAGGCTGCCTGTCAGCGTGGCCAGGCCCTTCGCGAGCGCCGCCTCGTTGACATCGATCATGATCGCCTTCAGTCCCGCGACTGCGACGACCTGAGCGATGCCGTTGCCCATCGTCCCTGCACCAATTATCCCAACGGTATTGATTGTCATGGCTATTCCTTGTCAGCAATACGACACATTGTTCTATTGTAGGCGCTCGAAAATAGCCGCAATACCCTGGCCACCTCCGATACACATCGTAACCAGCGCAAACCGCCCGTTGATACGCTGCAATTCATACAGCGCCTTGACGGTAATCAGCGCACCCGTCGCGCCGATCGGATGACCGAGCGAAATGCCGGAGCCATTCGGGTTCACCTTGAGCGGGTCGAGTTCGAGCTGCTGCGTCACGGCGCAGGCCTGCGCGGCAAAGGCCTCGTTCGCCTCGATCACGTCGAGATCGCCGATGCGGAGGCCGGCGCGCTGGAGTGCAATGCGCGTGGCGGGCACCGGGCCGATGCCCATATAGAGAGGATCGACGCCGGCATGCGCGTATGACACGAGCCGGGCCAGCGGCTTCAGGCCGCGCGTATCCGCCGCTTCGCGCGACATCAAAAGAACCGCGGCTGCCGCATCGTTGATACCGGATGCGTTGCCTGCGGTGACCGTGCCGTTTTCCTTCTGGAAAACGGGCCGCAATCCGCTCAGTTCAGCGGGATCGAGTTCCAGACGCACATGTTCGTCGGTGTCGAAAACGACCTGCTTGCCTTTTACGGTCCGCGTAATCGGCAGGATCTGATCCTTGAAGCGGCCTTCGGCAATGGCATGGGCGGCGCGCCGATGCGATTCGACTGCGAGTGCGTCCTGCTGTTCGCGCGTAATGCCGTACTTCCTGGCGACGTTCTCGGCAGTCACACCCATCGGTACCGTATGGAACGGATCGTTCAACGCCCCGAGCATCATGTCGATCAGGCGGGTGTCGCCCATTCGTGCGCCAAAGCGTGCGTCAGGCGTGATGTAGGGCGCACGGCTCATGTTTTCCGCGCCGCCGCCGATCGCGATGTCGGCATCGCCGAGCAGAATGGATTGCGCTGCGGAGACAATGGCCTGCAAGCCTGAGCCGCACAGACGATTGACGTTGAAAGCCGGTGTCGTTTCGCTAACGCCGCCGTTGATCGCAGCTACGCGCGACAGGTACAGGTCTTTGGGTTCGGTGGCTATCACGTTGCCGAATACGACCTGACTGACCTGATCGCCTTCCACGCCGGCCCGTGCCAGCACCTCACGTACGACAAGCGCTCCGAGTTCGGAGGGCGGAATGTCCTTCAGGCTTCCGCCAAACTTGCCGATCGCGGTGCGCACACCACTGACAACAACCACTTCTCTTTGCACTTGAGACTCCTTGGAATCACTTGAACGCGCGCAGCTTGTCCCGCTGTGCGCGTGAGGAAGTTACATGTTCGGGTAGTTAGGACCGCCGCCGCCTTCAGGCGTGACCCAGACGATGTTCTGGGTCGGGTCCTTGATATCGCAGGTCTTGCAGTG
>NZ_JARESX010000075.1:0-32346 GCF_046026435.1 Paraburkholderia sp. RL17-381-BIF-C
CAGGCGCTAGTGTTGCCGCTACTCATCCACCTGCAAAACCTGCACGGGATGCGCGGCCTTCATATCGTCGATAAACGCTTCGACAATATCCGTGCGATGCTGCCGCGCGCGCGTGACCATATGAAACGCCACGCGGTAGCGCATCTGCGCCGGATTCAGCGCTGCGAGCAGCCCTTGTTTGACGAACGGCGCTGCGAAATGCCCCGGCAGATAGCCGAGGTGATGCCCGGAGAGCACCAGCATCGCGACCGCTTCCATGTTGTCGGCGACGGCGGTGACATTCTGCGGCGTGGTCGAGCTTTCGGCTTCGGGCAGCGGATAACTGCGCCACGCCCACTCGTGCTGTGCAGCCTCGGCGGGCGGCACCTCGCCCGCTTGCGCGAACAGCGGATGCCCTTTCGCGCAATAAGCGAACTGATCTTCCGCGAACACCTCGGTATATTCGAGCGACGGTACGCGGTGCCAGAAATAGCCGATGCCAATCTGAATCCGCCCATTGAGCAGCAGTTCTTCGAGTTCACCCGGCGAGCGCACCAGAATCGAAAACCGCACCGACTGATCGCGCGCCCGGAACCGTCCGATCGCGTCGCTGATGCGCGCGCTCGCCGACACCGGCGTGTGGCCGATCATGCCGATGTCGAGCGTGCCGACCAGCTTGCGGCCCACGTTGCGCGCCTGCATGCCGAAGGTGTCCACGGCCGACAGCAGCGCGCGGGCGGCCTCGATGAACTGCTCGCCGCGCGCGGTCAGGCTGAAGCCGCCGCGGCCGCGCTCGCACAGCCGGTAGCCGAGGCGCGTTTCCAGTGTGGCAAGCTGCGTGCTGATGGTCGACTGGCCGACGTTGAGGGTCGCCTGGGCCGGCGACACGCCGCCTGCGTCGACAATGGCAAGAAATACGCGGATCAGCCGCAGGTCGAGATCGGTGAGTTGGGAGAACATGGGTCGTCAGGATACATCGCCGGGAATCAATGTGAAGTTTATTCTGTTGCTATTTTAACTTCTGGGAAACTGCTCAAGAATCGAGATTCGCCCGGCAAGGTGCGGTTCAGATGCTTCTCCTCGGCCGGTCTGCAAGATTTTGCTTGCTGCCCTTTTTCATTGCCGAGACACGATGAATACCTCTTCCTTCATTAATCCCGAAGCCGGTGAACGGCCGCAGCCGCTGTCCGGCAACGCGATGCCCCGCTGCGGCGGCATTGCGACGATGATGCGGCTGCCGAACGTCGGCTCGGCCGAAGGGTTCGACGCCTGCTTCGTCGGCGTGCCGTTCGATCTCGGCACCTCGAACCGCACCGGCGCGCGCTTCGGGCCGCGCCAGATTCGCAGCGAGTCCGTGCTGCTGCGCCCTTACAACATGGCGACGCGCGCCGCGCCGTTCGATTCGCTGCGCGTGGCCGATCTCGGCGACGTCGCGATTAATCCATACAACCTGCACGATTCGATCGCGCGCATCGAAACCGCGTACGACGAAATTCTTCAGCACGATTGCAAGCCGATCACGCTGGGCGGCGATCACACCATCGCGCTGCCGATCCTGCGCGCGATTCGTCGCAAGCACGGCAAGGTCGGCCTGATTCACGTGGATGCGCACGCCGACGTCAACGACACCATGATGGGCGAGAAGATCGCGCACGGCACGCCGTTCCGCCGCGCGGTGGAAGAGGGCTTGCTCGATTGCGATCGGGTCGTGCAGATCGGTTTGCGCGGCACGGGATACGCGGCGGAAGACTTCGACTGGTGCCGCGATCAGGGCTTCGAAGTCGTGCAGGCCGAAGCCTGCTGGAACCAGTCGCTCGTGCCGCTGATGGCGCGTGTGCGCGAGCGCATGGGCGACGGCCCGGTATACATCACGTTCGACATCGACGGGATCGATCCGGCTTTTGCGCCGGGCACGGGCACGCCGGAAATCGCCGGTCTGACGGTGCCGCAGGCGCTTGAAATCATTCGCGGCTCGCGTGGGCTGAATATCGTCGGCTGCGATCTGGTCGAGGTCGCGCCGCCGTACGATCCGTTCGGCACGACCGCGCTGCTCGGCGCGAATCTCGCGTTCGAATTACTGTGCGTGTTGCCGGGAGTCGAGTATCGGGCTTCCACGCGTTGAAGTAATCTCGCAACGTCTCGCAATGAAAAAAGGCCTGCAAATGCAGGCCTTTTTGCGTTTCTGAACGACTGCCGCGACTGCCGCGACCACCGTGCCTCAAGACTCACGCATACGCCGTCTTGCGCGCCGACACGAACGCCAGATAGCACACCGCGCCGATCACCAGCGCCGGCAAGGTTGCGCCGAGATTCGGCAGCCACTGGTTGATCGCCTGATACGCGGCGATGCCGATGGCCCACGCGAGAAACGCGCTCAGATGCCAGCCGCCCGAGAAGCCGTAACGGCCACGCACGTCGGCGAGCGCGGTCACTTCGATGCGGCGCTTGCGCAAGATGAAGTGATCCACCAGCACCACGCCGAACAGCGGCGCGAACACCGAGCCGATCAGCAGCAGGAAGTTCTGATACTTCGCCATCGGCACGGCCAGGGCGATCAGCGTGCACAGCGCGCCGAACGCCGCCGACAAAATGGGCACGCTGCCGCGCGTCCAGAACGTGCCCGTCGACACCGCGGCGGAATGAATGTCGGCGAACGCGTTGTCGACTTCGTCGATCAGGATCAGCAGCAGCGCGAGACCGCCGCCGGCTTGCGCCAGGGCGCCCGTCAGCAATGCGTCGCCGCCGCCCGCCGCGAGGCCGTAGATCGCGCCGAGCGCGTAAAACCAGATGTTGGCGATGCCGTAGCCGAGCAGCGTCCCGCGGAACGTTTCACCGGGACGCCGGCCGAAGCGCGTGTAGTCGGCGATCAGCGGCAGCCACGACAACGGCATGGCCACCACCAGATCGATGGCGCCGCCGAACGACATCTCGCCCGTGCCGGGGCGGCGCATCAGCGCGGCCAGATCGTGTGTGGCGAGCAGATTCCACGTGAGCCACGCCGCGCCCGCGAGCAGCAGCCAGATGCCCCACGTACGCAGAAAGCGCCGCACGAACGAGAGCGGACCGCTGATCGCCAGCAGCGTCGCGAGCAAGCCGAAGATCACGGTCCAGATGAGCGGCATGGAGAGGCCGAACGCCTGCTTGGCGAGGGCGTCGGCGGAATCGCGCATGACGATCACTTCGAACGAGCCCCAGCCGACCAGTTGCACCGCGTTCAGCACGGCGGGCACCGACGCGCCGCGCACGCCGAGCGTCGGGCGCAGCGACGACATCGCCGCGAGCCCCGTATCCGTGCCGATCACGCCGGCCAGCGCCAGTAGCACCACGCCGATCACGCTGCCGATCACGATCGCCAGCAACGCGTGCGGCAACGACAGCCCTGGCACCAGCAGCGCACCCGCTTGCGCGACCAGCAGGCCGATGCCGAGCGAAAACCAGAGCGCGAACGCGTCGCCGGTGCGGAACGCGCGGCGCGCATCGGGCACCGGCGTGAGCGGCGCGTAGGTGGAACCGGCGTCGCCGGCGATTGGATCTTGTGCCATCTGGTCTTGTCCCTGTTGGTGTTGCTTGCCGACTTGCCTGCGAAGTTGCGTCGGCGGTTGCGTTTGCTGTTATGTCCGCGGTGGGGCTTCGATTGCGTGCCGGGTTGCGCTGTCCTCTGGCTCGGTCCGCTCGCGTCGTCCTCTTGTGTCGTCCGTCCGCGCTATCCATTTCCGGATTTTTGCACGGCCTGCGCCACCCGAGTCGTCCCGGCGCGTCGCGCGGCCTCTTCGTCCGGGCGCCGTCACTGTCATAATGCAGGACGTTGCCCGCACTTTCGCGTGCTGGCGTGGCTCACCGGCAGTACGCCGCCTTCACACGGACCGCGTCCGGAAAAGCCGAGATTATCCCCAAAACGTCATGTTTGAAGAAACCCGTGCCAATGTTCCGCTCGCCGAACGCCTGCGGCCCCGCAATATCGACGAAGTGATCGGCCAGAAGCACCTGCTCGGCCCGAACAAGCCGCTGCGCGTCGCATTCGAATCAGGCGAAGCCCATTCGATGATCCTCTGGGGCCCGCCCGGCGTCGGTAAAACCACGCTCGCCCGGCTCATGGCCGATGCCTTTCACGCCGAATTCATCGCGCTGTCCGCGGTGCTCTCGGGCGTGAAGGATATCCGCGAGGCGGTCGAGACCGCGCAGATTCATCGCGCGAACGGGCATCAGACGCTCGTGTTCGTCGACGAAGTGCATCGCTTCAACAAGAGCCAGCAAGACGCGTTCTTGCCGCACGTCGAGTCGGGGCTGTTCGTGTTCGTCGGCGCGACGACCGAGAATCCGTCGTTCGAAGTGAATAGCGCTTTGCTCTCGCGTGCTGCCGTTTACGTGCTGAAAAGCCTGACAGACGAAGAGCAGCGCGAGTTGCTCGAGCGCGCGCAAAAGGAACTCGGCGGCCTCACGTTCACCGACGAAGCCCGCGACGCGCTGATCGGTTCTGCCGACGGCGACGGCCGCAAGCTGCTGAACAACCTCGAAATCGTCGCCCGGGCGGCTTCGCAGCAGAAAACCACCGAGATCGACGGCGCCTTGCTCGGCAGCGCGCTCGCCGAAAATCTGCGCCGCTTCGACAAAGGCGGCGACGCATTCTACGACCAGATCAGCGCGCTGCATAAATCCGTGCGCGGCAGCAGCCCGGACGGCGCGCTGTACTGGTTCTGCCGCATGCTCGACGGCGGCGCGGACCCGCGTTATCTGGCGCGCCGCATCGTGCGCATGGCGTGGGAGGATATCGGTCTCGCCGATCCGCGCGCCGCGCGCATCGCGCTCGACGCCGCCGAGACCTACGAACGCCTCGGCACGCCCGAAGGCGAACTGGCCTTGGCGCAGGCCATCATCTATCTGGCGGTCGCGCCGAAGTCGAATGCCGGGTACAACGCGTATAACGAGGCGCGCCGCTTCGTCGGCAAGGACCAGTCGCGCGGCGTGCCGGTGCATCTGCGCAACGCACCGACCAAGCTGATGAAGGAACTCGGCTACGGTCACGAGTACCGCTACGCGCATGATGAACCCGATGCGTACGCGGCCGGCGAGACCTATCTGCCGGAGAACATGCGCGATCCGCATTGGTACGAGCCGACGCCGCGCGGTCTGGAGGGCAAGATCGGCGACAAGATGGCGCGTCTGGCCGAACTCGACGCGCAGTGGCGCAGCGAAAACAAGCCGAAGAAAGGTTGAGGGTTGGCGGCGGCATTCACACGCTGACCATCTAACGCACCGGCCGCGCGCGCCGGTGCGCTAAAATCCCTCCTTCATACAACGAACACCCGCCCCATCCCATGCTCGACATCCAGCTGCTGCGCAAAGACCTCGACGGCGTCGCCAAGCGCCTCGCCGACCGCGGCTATACCCTCGACGTGGCGGCCTTCACCGCGCTCGAAGCGGAACGCCGCGACACCCAGACCCGTACCGAAGAAATGCAGGCGCGCCGCAACAGCCTGTCCAAGCAGATCGGCGCGATGAAAGGCAAGGGCGAGGACACCTCGGCGCTGATGGCCGAAGTGGGCGGCATCGGCGACGAGATGAAGGCGTCGGCGGCCAGGCTCGACGATATCCAGAAGCGTCTGTCGGACCTGCTGCTCGGCGTGCCGAACCTGCCGCACGAAAGCGTGCCGATGGGCAAGGACGAAACCGAAAACGTGGAAGTGCGCCGCTGGGGCACGCCGCGCCAGTTCGAATTCGAGGTGAAGGATCACGTCGATGTCGGCACGCCGCTCGGGCTCGACTTCGAGACCGGCGCGAAGCTCTCGGGCGCGCGCTTCACCCTGCTGCGCGGCCAGATTGCGCGGCTGCATCGTGCGTTGGCGCAGTTCATGATCGACACGCACACGCAGCATCACGGCTATACGGAGGTCTACACGCCGTATATCGTGAATCCGGAAATTCTGTACGGCACCGGCCAACTGCCCAAATTCGCCGACGATATGTTTCGCGTCGAGAAGGGCGGTGAGGAGAACACGGTCACGCAATATCTGATTTCCACGTCGGAAATTTCGCTGACGAACACGGTGCGCGACAGCATTCTCGAAGCGGACGCTCTGCCGATCAAGCTGACCGCGCATTCGCCGTGCTTCCGCTCGGAAGCGGGCTCGTACGGCCGCGACACGCGTGGTCTGATCCGCCAGCATCAGTTCGACAAGGTCGAGATGGTGCAGATCGTCGCGCCGGAAGCGTCGTACGACGCGCTGGAACAGATGGTCGGCCACGCCGAGACGATTTTGCAGAAGCTGGAACTGCCGTACCGCGTCATCACGTTGTGCACGGGCGACATGGGCTTTTCGGCCGCCAAGACGTACGACCTGGAAGTGTGGGTGCCGGCGCAGAACACGTATCGCGAAATTTCGAGCTGCTCGAACACGGAGTCGTTCCAGGCTCGCCGCATGCAGGCGCGTTATCGCAATGCGCAGGGCAAGCCGGAGCTGGTGCATACGCTGAACGGCTCGGGTCTAGCCGTGGGCCGTACGCTCGTGGCGGTGCTGGAAAACTTCCAGAACGCCGATGGTTCGGTCACCGTGCCGGCGGCGTTGCGTCCGTACCTCGGCGGTGTGGAACGGCTGGAATTGCCGGCTGCCTGATTCGAGCGCGGCTGGCCACCAAGCCTCTTTGAAAAATTTTTGACGAGGGGCTTGGAAAAGCAATTCAGCTGTTCTATAATCTTTCTCTCCCAAGCAACGACCCGCTTGGATCTGATGAAGCAGCGACCTCGGTAACGTGGCTACTGCAAGTTGGAAGACCCGGAAAGGTGGCAGAGTGGTCGAATGCGCTGGACTCGAAATCCAGTGTACCTTTAGGGGTACCGTGAGTTCGAATCTCACCCTTTCCGCCAAATTTAAAAACCCCGCAGAATGAAAATTCTGCGGGGTTTTTGCTTTGCTGCTCACGAATCGACTAACAAAATAGTTTCGTGCATCTAGGGGGCCAACGTCGGTTTTGGTCCCCTGCTTGTCATTGTGTCGTGCGCTCCCCACTGGCTGGATCGCACCACTTTTCCGTCCAGCGCTCATTAGCAGCACGTGTGATCAAGTTGCAAATTCGCGAGGCTCGCCCCGGACGGGAGTACGTACGCCGTCATCAACGACGACAAGGGCTCGTGGTTCCACCTGTTCTGGCCCAGGATTGATGCAAATGCGTCAGCCGCGAAAGGCGTCGAGGTGGACCTCAATTCGGGACGCGGTGTCATGGACTTCACGATACTCAGACGGAACGCCGCATAAAGCGGCACAGAGGAGGGCAACGCGTGCTGAACCAACGCGCCTGTTAGAGAATTGCCGTGGACCGCGATGGTCCGCTCAATCGGCGCCACGCGGTAGCGGTCGAAACGGAGGCACGCCGATGCGCACTCTGCCCGCATCGTCATCGAGAGAATTGCAGCTCAGCTCAACTCCGCTAAAGCATGGGCGGTTCTGACGCCCAGCCATCAAGTCACGCCGCCGAATAAAGCCGCTCGCATTCGCGCGTCACGACGCCGTAGCATTCGCAAACCTGCTGTTCCAGCGCGGCGCGGTCGATCACTTCAATGTGCCCGCGGTTATAGCGGATCGCGCCAGTCGCTTCCAACTGCTTCGCGATCTCGGTCACATTCCCTCGACGCACACCCAGCATGTTCGCGATCAATTCCTGCGTCATTTGCAATTCGCTGCTGTCGAGGCGGTCCAGACTCAGCAGGAGCCACCGGCAAAACTGCTGTGCAATCGAATGATGGCGATTGCAAACGGCAGTCTGAGCCATCTGCGTAATCAGCGCTTGCGCGTAACGCAGGAACAGTCGCCGGATATAGCCGCCGCGCGCGAACTCCTCTTTGGCGAACTGCGCGCTGAGACAGTACGCGTCCCCCGCGTTCTGGACGACCGCCCGATTCGAAACGGTGTCTGAGCCCATGAAAACCGCCACGCCGAGCAGCCCGTCGTTGCCGACTACCGCAATTTCGGCCGACTCGCCGTTCTCCATGACGTGCAGCATGGAGATGATCGCCGTGGTGGGCAGATAGACCTGAGTCAGGCGCTCGCCAGGTTCATACACCACTTTCCCAAGCGGCAGGGAAACGGGAGTGAGGTGCTGCATGATTCGCTCCCGCTCCACGTGGGGCAGGTGCGCGAGCAACTGGTTGGCCTCGCGTGGCGGCGGGACGTCGCTCGAAGGAGCGGCCGCGCGATCCCTTGCCTGCATGCCGCGCGACACACGCTCAGTCAGGACGAGATGCTGCTTCGCCAGTTCGTCGCGGTTCTGTTCGGGCAACAGGCTGAGCACCGCCGAGCGCAACTGGTCATGTCCTAGCGCATCGAGAATTTTGAGCTTCGTGAGCGTGCCCAGATCGCTCTTGCCCGTGCGCCATGCCGAAATCTGCGCGCGCGTCAGCCCGAGGCTTTCGGCCAGTTGAGCATCGCTGCCGAACTCGCCCAGCCGTTTCACGTCGTCGTACAGCGCGTGCCAATCGAATGTCATTGGATGCGGGCAGAAAGGATTGTCAAATACATTTGACGCAGGTAAGGTGGTATGAAATACTGCCTTACGATAGAAACGACTAAATAATCACGTAAAAGTGACAATAAGGGTTATAGCACAGGGTCACGCGCGCCATGTATGCAGCGTGTCGGCGGACCTGTCCAGCTTGCCTTCAGGGTTAACCGGAGCTTTCGCTTGAGCGAGTTCACATCGTATGTGCGGCTGCCGCATGCGCCGGCAGCCGACGTTTCCCTCACCATTGCCTCCGAAGCAATCGACAGCGCTCAGTTCGCCGCGCGTCAGGTCGAGTTCATACGCCACGTGTTCGGGTATATCGCTTATCTGCGCGAGCAGGCAAGAGAAACGCCGGTGTCCGACGCTTTCTTGCCGGCATTTGTCACGCTGCTCGAAGTGCTCCAGCTCAACGCGCCAGTCGAAGCAGATCAATGCGCGGCGCAGCTTATCCGGATCTTGAAGGTCACGTTTCCCGATCTCGATTTCGAAGCGGCACAGATTCTGGAACCGTCCATTGCGAACGGCAAACGGCCTGACGCATAACCCATCCTGGCGTTCGCGTTCCGTCATTCGGCCATAGCGGCGCGCGCATTAGCCAATCCCGTTTTCTCCCCTAACGGTGATGTGAGTCGCACATGGTCTCTCAAGATCAGGACGATAAACCTGGCGAAGTGAAAGCAGAGCGGCGCGGTACGCTTGCGTTTGCCAATACGACTTTCGACGATGTGCTGATCTGGGTAGGCACGGCCGCCGCGATCCTTCTCATGATGGCGTTCGTGGTTGGCGGTTGGTGTCTGGACAGAGCGATATGACGTGACGTCGCCAGGGCGTAAAGCATTTCTTGTCGAGTTTTAGATGCCGCATATTCCTTTATCAGACGAAGATTGGGCCAAGATCGAGCACCTGTTTCCCCATGTCGCGAAAACAGGTGTCGGGCGCCCACGGCGCGATCCGCGCGGAATTCTCAACGCGATATTCTGGGTCACGCAGACAGGCGCCAAATGGCATCACCTGCCTGCGCACTATCCGCCTGCCCAGAGCTGTTACATCAAGTGGCTCGAATGGAGACGAGCCGGCTTGATGTCGAAAGTCATGGAAACCTTGAACGAGACCGTCTCCTGACGCTGTGGCAGGCTCCCACGGGCGCCGGCCGCGGCCATGCCCGGCAACTTCGCTTGTCCGCAATTTGCCCCGCCTTTGCATCCAATTCCGCCCTCGCTGCGTAAATCCCCTCAAGGACGCGCAAGCCCCGCCACACCCCACTAACCGACCGCGCGCCCCCAACAGGAGACGCGCCCATGACCCATTCCGCACCGACCTCACCACTACCGCGCGGCTCGCGGGTCGCGGTCATCGGCGCCGGTATTTCGGGTTTGGCCAGCGCCTATCTTCTCGCGCGCAACCATCGTGTCTCGCTGTTCGAATCGGCCGGCTACCTGGGCGGCCACACCAACACAGTGGACGTCTCGCTCGAAGGCCACACGCATCCCGTCGACACCGGCTTTCTGGTGTTCAACGACCGCACCTATCCGAACCTGATCGCGCTGTTCGATGAACTGGGTGTGCGCTCGCACCCGAGCGAGATGACCTTCTCCGTCTCGCTCGACGAAGGGCGCCTCGAATGGGCCGGCACCAGTTTGAACACGGTGTTCGCGCAGCGCCGCAATCTGTTTTCGCCGACCTTTATCGGCATGCTGCGCGACATCATGCGCTTTAACGGCAGCGCGCAACGCAACCTCGAACTGGCGACGCAAACGCGCGCGTCGATGGGCGAATTGCTGACGCAAGGCGGTTACGGCGGCGCGTTCCAGCGTCAATATCTGCTGCCGATGGCCGCCGCGATCTGGTCGAGCGCCACCGCCGATATCCTTGCGTTCCCGGCCACGACGTTCTTGCGCTTTTGTCTGAACCACGCGTTGCTGCAGGTGAACCGCCGGCCGCAGTGGAAGACCGTGGTTGGCGGCGGCCGGGAATACGTGCGGCGCATCGCCGGCACGCTCGACGATGTCCGCGTCGGTACGGCAGTGCGTGGCGTGCGGCGCGATGCCGACGGCGTGGACGTCTTCACCGACAGCGGCACCGAGCGCTTCGACGCACTGGTGCTCGCCACGCATGCGCCGACCACGCTGCGCCTGCTGGAAGACGCCGATCACGACGAGCGCGGCGTGCTCGCCGCCGTGCGCTATCAGCCGAACGTCGCGGTGCTGCACACGGACACGAATCTGCTGCCGCGTCGTGAGCGCGTGTGGTCGGCGTGGAATTACCTGGGCAGCCGCGGCGTCGACGGCACGCATCCGGTGTGCGTGAGCTATCTGGTCAATCAGTTACAGCCGCTGCCGTTCAGGACGCCGCTCGTCGTCACGCTCAACCCGGTGGCGCAGCCGGCGCCGGGCACCGAACTGCGCCGCTTCATCTACGATCATCCGCTGTTCGATCTGGCTGCCATCGACGCGCAGCACCGTCTGCCTTCACTGCAAGGCAAACGCCGCACCTGGTTCGCGGGCGCGTGGACGGGCTATGGTTTTCACGAGGACGGTCTGAAATCGGCGCTGCGCGTGGCCGCGGATTTCGATGCATCGCCGGCATGGGCCAAGCTATGAAACCGCCGGGCGATCACGACAGCGACGCCGCTCCAGCAGCCTGGCTTTTGACCGGCAAGGTGATGCACGAGCGTCTGCGGCCGAAGCATCATCGCTTCATCTACCCGGTGTTTTACGTGCGCTGCGATCTGGATCGGCTGAACTCGCTCGAGAGCGGCTGGTTCGGCATCGACCGTTGGCGGCCGCTCAGTCTCTATCAGCGTGATCACGGTCCGCGCGACGGCAGCGACCTCGCCACATGGATGCGCGCGCAACTATCGGCTGCCGGCATAGCAGAAGCAAACGGCCGGATCTGGCTGCAAGCTTTCCCGCGCGTGTTCGGCTATGCGTTCAATCCGGTCAGCTTCTGGTTTTGTCACGATCGCGACGGCCGGCTGCGCGCGCTGCTCGCCGAAGTGCGCAATACATTCGGCGAGCGCCACAGCTATCTGTTGAGCGCGGAAGGCAACGCGCCGATCACCGCCGACACGCGGCTCGTGTGCAGGAAAGTGCTGCACGTGTCGCCGTTTTGCCGCGTGGAAGGCGGCTACACCTTCCGCGTCAAGGAAGCACGCAACAGCGCGTCGGTCTCGATCGACTATCGCGACGCGGACGGTTTGCTGATCCGCACCGCACTGGGCGGCCGCCTGACGCCACTAACACGCGCGAGCGCGCTCGCCGCGCTGCTGCGCCAGCCTCTGCTGACGCTTGGCGTGGTCGCGAAAATTCACTGGCAGGCCTTGCGCCTCGCACTCAAAAAAGCGCCGTTCTACGGCAAGCACCCCGCGCCGGGCCGTACCGCCGACGCGCCCACCGATCATGCCGCAGCCGGCCAACCCACCGCCGCTGCGCGCCCCGTTTCATCCGATTGAGGAGATTTCGTCATGGCGCTTTCAAGAACCCTGAGCGGGCACCAAACCGCCCCCGCGTCAGGCCGTCTTTTTCTCTCCTTGCTCGAAAGGATCCAGGTGGGGCATCTGGTCCTGATCACCCCCGACGGGCAACAACGAGTGTTCGGCGATCCGCATGCGGCGCCCGGCGCGCGCCTGGAGATGCATGACTGGCGCGCGTGCGGCGCGATTCTGCGCAAAGGCGATATCGGTTTCGCCGACGCATGGCGCGCTTTCTGGGTCGATACGCCCGACCTGGCCGCGCTGCTGCGCGTCGCGATCCGTAACGAGCGAGCGCTGCAACGCACGGTGTATGGCGGCTGGCTCGCGCAACTCTGGTACGGGCTGCGCCACAAGCTGAGGCCAAATACGCGCTCGGGCAGCCGGCGCAATATTCACGCGCACTACGATATCGGCAACGCGTTTTACGCGCAGTGGCTCGACCCGACCTTCACCTATTCGAGCGCGGTGTTCGACGACAATTTCCATCAATCGCTCGAAGACGCGCAGCATGCGAAATACCAGCGGATCATCGATACGCTCGGTTTGCGCGAAGGCATGCGCATTCTGGAAATCGGCTGCGGGTGGGGCGGCTTTGCGATGCACGCGGCACGCCTCGGCATTCATGTGCATGGCGTGACGATCTCGCCGGCGCAACTCGAGTTCGGCCAGAAGCGCGTGAGCGAAGCCGGCTTGAGCGAGCATGTGCAACTCGAACTGCGCGACTACCGCACCTTGACCGGGCAGTACGACGGCATCGTTTCGATCGAAATGTTCGAGGCGGTCGGCGAAAAATTCTGGCCGGCGTACTTCCGCATTCTGCGCGAACGTCTGCGGCCGGGTGCTCGCGCGCTGGTGCAAACCATCACGATCGACGACTCGCACTTTGCCGCTTATCGCGCGACGAGCGACTTTATCCGCGAATTCATTTTCCCGGGCGGCATGCTGCCGAGTCCGCAGCGTTTTGCTCAGGCGGCGCGGCGTGGCAAGCTCGCCACTTGCACGTCGCTCGCATTCGGGCGCGATTACGCGGAAACGCTGCGCCGCTGGCGCGCCGCGTTCGAAGCGCAACTCGACACGATCCGCACGCAAGGTTTCGACGAGATTTTCGTGCGGACGTGGCGGCTGTATCTGGCGTATTGCGAAGCCGGCTTCGACGAGGGCCGCACGGACGTCATGCAGTTCGTCCTCTCGAAGGCGGACTGACGTGCGCTCGCTCGCGGCACTCGTGCTGGTGTTGTGGGCAAGCGCGGCCTGCGCCGACTGGCGCGCCGACGTAGAGGCCGCGAAACTCGTCGGCGAGGGCGATTTCAGCGTGCTCGGCTTTCGGCTCTATCGCGCGCAAATGTGGAGCGAACGCGTGCCGGTCGATTACGACGCGCGCTTTGCGCTGCATATCGTCTACGCGCGCGGCATCACACGCGAGCGCCTCGCGGATACCGGGATCAGCGAGATCAAGCGTCTGGCGGGCGCACCGATTCCGGCCGATACGTTGGAGCGCTGGCGCGCGAACATGCTGCGGGCCTTCGTGGACGTCGGTCCCGGCGACCAGTTGAGCGCGGTGTTTCTGCCGGACAAGGGCGTGCGTTTTTATGCCGGCGAGCGCATGACCGACGAAGTCGACGATCTCGCGTTCGCGCGTGCTTTCTTCAGTATCTGGCTCGATCCGTCGACGCGTGCGCCCACTTTGCGCAAGCAATTGCTCGGCACGGCGCAGTAGCTTCGCGCTGCATTAGGTCACGGCTCACCGCACGGGCTACGCTTATTCGTCGTGGCCTAAGTTGCTTTGCTTCTGGCAATCGGCTCCGCCAGCGGGTGTCGATGCGGCCGTCAGACCGTCACACGGCACCGCGGATGCTTTCGCGCGTTGCCGGCGTATCTGATAAACGTTGCTCTGCGCGATGGCAGAGGCGGGCAACGATTGCACGCCGCCGGCAGCGTCACGCGAACGCCGCGGCTGATTCATCGCCTGTGCGTCGATAAACGCACTGGTATCGTCGAGCACTGGCGCAAAGCTCCGCAAAGGTCCCGCCATCGCGCCCACCAGCAGCGCATGCCCGACCCGCGGGTAGTGTTTCACTTCCACGTCCGTGTCGCCCGAAGCACGCAGCTTCGACGCGAGCCGGTCGGTGTTGCCCGGATCGACGGTCGTATCGCGCTGGCCTGCGGCGAGGAACACTGGTGGCTCATCGCCTTCCACGAAATTGATCGGCTGACTCGCGGCGCGCAACGCGGGCGGGAAGATTTCTTCGAGCGTGGCGTCCTTCAGCGGCAGAAAATCATAGGGCCCGGCAAGGCCGATCACACCGCTGATGTCGCGCTTGCTCATTTGCTGCGCGGCGAGATAGCGGCCGTCGGTAGCGAGCAGCATGGCGATATGCGCGCCCGCCGAGTGGCCCATCAGAAAGATCCGCGACGGATCGCCGCCGAACTCTGCTGCGTGATCGCGCGCCCAGCGCACGGCGGTGGCGGCATCGTCGACAAAGCCGGGGAACGCCGTGTCGGGCCACGTCCGATAATCCGGCACCACGGCGACGAAGCCGCGCGAGGCCAGCGCCGCGCCGACGAACAGATAGCTGCTGCGCGAGCCGTTCTGCCAACTGCCGCCGTAGAAAAACACCACCACCGGGCGGCCGTGCGAACCGGCCGGCACCACGCCGGCGGCGGGCATATACACGTCGAGCCTCTGGCGCGGCGCGTTGCCGTAAACAAGGCCGTTCTCGGCCTGAAAACTCTTGTGCGATACGGCGGCGTTGAGCACGCCTGCCGCGCTGCAGCCGCCAAGAGCAGCGAGCGCCAGCGCGGCGGTCAAGGTCAGCAGGCGTCGTGGCATGAGAGTAGGGTCCGTCCGAAAAGATTCGTTCGAACAATGTACGCAACAACCCCGCAACCGGATGCAGTCCTGCCAGGGTCCTACGGGCTCATCCGGCGTGAAACAGCGGCCACGGCGAAATGCCGGCCACCTGCAGCAGCAGAATGAGATTGAGTGCCAGCACGACGATCGTGCCGAGCACGGCCGCCACGGTCGTCGCCCGGCGATTCCGGTAGCGGCCCATCAGATCGCCGCGCGAGGTGAACCACACCAGCGCGATCATCGGCACCGGCAGGGCAATGCTGAGCACCACCTGGCTGAGCACCAGCGCGCGCGTTGCGTCGACGCCGCAGGCCACCACCACGAAGGCCGGCACCATCGTAATCAGTCGGCGCGTCCACACGGGGATATGAAAGCCGACGAAGCCCTGCATGATCATTTGCCCGGCCATCGTGCCGACCACCGAACTCGACACGCCCGAGGCGATCAACGCCGCCAAAAAGAGCCCCGCAGCGGCGCCGCCCAGCAGCGGCGTGAGCGTGCGCCACGCGGTTTCGATGCTGGCGATCTCCGGGTGCCCGGCATGAAACGCGCTCGACGCCATGATCACCATCGCCATGTTGATCAACCCGGCCACACCGAGCGCGGCCACCACTTCGATATTCGAGAATCGCAGCAGCTTGGCACGCTCCCCTTCGTTGCGCGGCTTCACGCGATTCTGCGTGAGCCCCGAATGCAGAAACAGCACATGCGGCATGACCGTCGCGCCGATAATGCCGACCGATATCGTCAGCGCGTTGCTATCGGGCATGCTCGGCGTGAACGTGTGCGCGACCACTGACGGCCAATGCACCGGCGCGATCAGCAACTCGGCCAGATACGACAGTCCGATCACACCGATTAGCGCCGCGATCGCCAGTTCGAGCGGCCGGAAGCCGCGCTTTTCGAATTGCAGCAAGCCATAGGTGACGGCTGCGGTGATCAGCATGCTCGGCATCATGGGTAGATGCGTCAGCAACGAAACGCCGATCGCGCCGCCGACGAACTCGGCAAGATCGGTGGCCATCGCCGCGATTTCGCTGATGCCCCACATCGTGAGCACATAGCGGCGTGGCAGCGCCGCGCGGCATAACTCGGCGAGATTGCGCCCGGTCACGAGGCCGAGCTTGGCGGAGAGCGACTGGAACAGCATTGCGACGACGTTCGCCACCGCCACCACCCATAACAGCGTGTAGCCGTAACCCGCGCCCGCCTGAATGTTGGTGGCGAAGTTACCCGGGTCCATGTACGCGATCGACGCCACCACCGCAGGCCCGACGAACGGCAGCGCCGCACGCAGACCGCGGCGTCTTCCCGCCAGCGTTTCGCGAATGTCGAAACAGGCCTGCTCGGTGAGGGTCTGCGCCACGGCACCCTGACTGATCGCTTCGTTCATGACTGCTCCTGTACGTCGTCAAGCGTTCAAGGCAATGCAAATGAAGGCCGGCCAACGGGTGAGCGCGATCGTTATCGCGGCAACCCGTTGCCGATGCAACCGGCCCGTCAGGCTACGCGTTTCAGGCGCTCATGTTCAGCGAACCGTTCACGCCATTCGGGAAGAAGCCGCCTTTGGTCGCCGCCGAACTCGTCAGATAGACGATGTTGAGGACGTTGCTGTAATTGCGGCTGAATGCGAGCCCGTTGGTGTCGAGCGGCACGATGTTGGACGTGCCGGCGGTTGTTCCCGTGATGCCCTGATCGTCGTGGCCGTTGTGGTCGAGGCTGTCGCGTGCGGCAGAAATTGCGTTGGCGGCGGTGACGAGACTTGTCATGTCGATCCCTTTCGAATACAGCACGGTACGCACCAGGCCGGCGTGATAGGCCTCGGCCGCGAGAATGCCGGCCGCCGCCTCGAGGAACGTCTTGTTGGTGATGAGCGGCGAGGCGCCTTTATAAGCCGTCACGCCGACGTCTTCGAAAATGAACGCGCCGAGCAGGAAGTTGTTGTCGCTTGCATACGGATTGAACGCCGTGCCCGCGGGTACGAGTCCGGCAGCGCGCGCCGCGTTTGAGAATGCGCCGTTCGGATCGGTGCCGCCGATGTCGATCGAGGGCATGGCAACCGCCGCCGAACCCAACGCACTGCGCAGGAAGGTGACGTGCTCGCGCTCGTCGTTGGCAATCTCGTTGGCGTACGCTTTGACAACCGGATCCTGGAACGGCACCTGCTGCCCCGCGATCACCGTGCCCATCGTGCCTACGCCGGTGGTCATGCTGGCGGCGAGTCCGGCGCCCGTCGTCGCATACGTATAGAACTGCGATTCGAGGTACTCCAGGTTCAGCGCGAAGTTCAGGATCTCCGCATCGGTCGGTGCGCTCTGGGCCGACACGCTCGATCCCGAACCGCCGCCGCACGCGCTGATCAGCGTGCCGCCGACGAGTCCCAGACTCAAGCCTCCGGCGTTGCGAAAGAACTGTCTACGTTGCAGGCGGCGCTCGACGCGTCGATCGAATGCATCAATAAGGGATGCTGATTTATTGCTGGACTCCGACATGGCGATGCTCCTCAAATGGTTCGCTGTCAGTGCCGCGGTCTTGTGCCGAATACGCGTGGACAAAGGCCATCCACGCGATGCAACGACGCAAATCGCGGACGCAAAGAGGCCCCCGTTCTTCTGAGAAGAACTAAACGATGCAGGGAGAAGAGCGAGTCCTCAAACGCCTTTACGGAACGAATCTGCCGCTAGATGCAAACCTCGCAAAAGATTTCTGTGTGCGTTCGCAGCATGATGTGCGCTGAGGGTGGCAAGCGGTAGCGGCGGCGTGTCTTGCCGTGTGACGGACATTCTTCAGCGCGGCGAGTTTCGCGCGGCTCACACAAGCCCTGCCGCGATCCTCTGTACAATTGGCCGATCGATTGAACATCGACCTCCCATTCGACCCATATCGACCGAATTCATGGCCATTACCTACAAGACTCCCGACGACATCGCCAAGCTGCGCATTTCCGGCCGCCTCGCGGCCGACGTACTGGCAATGATCGGCGAGCACGTCAAGGCCGGTGTCTCCACTGACGAACTGGACGCACTGTGCAACGACTACATTGTCAATACGCAAAAGTCGATTCCGGCAAATGTCGGCTATTTGGGATTTCCCAAGACCGTTTGCACCTCGGTGAACTCGGTGGTGTGCCACGGCATTCCGAATCGCGGCGAGATCCTGAAAGACGGCGACATCATCAATATCGACGTCGCAATCATCAAGGACGGCTACTTCGGCGACACGAGCCGCATGTATTGCGTGGGCCAGCCGAGCACGGTGGCGCGCCAGTTGATCGACACGACCTATGAAGCGATGCTCGCCGGCATCCGCGAAGTGAAGCCGGGCGCGACGCTCGGCGACGTGGGCCATGCGATTCAGAAGATCGCGCAGCGCGACGGCTTCTCGATCGTGCGCGACTACTGCGGGCACGGTATCGGCAAGGTCTACCACGAAGATCCGCAGGTGCTGCATTACGGCCAGCCGGGGCAGGGCGTGCGTTTGAAGCCCGGCATGGTCTTCACGATCGAGCCGATGATCAACGCCGGCCGCGCCGGCACGGCCGTGCAGCGCGACGGCTGGACCGTGGTCACCAAAGACCGTTCGCTGTCGGCGCAATGGGAACACATGATCGCCGTGACCGAAGAGGGCTACGAACTGCTGACGCCGTGGCCGGACGGCACCGGCAGCTACGAAGCGCCGTGAGCGTGTGAAGGTCGTGCCACCTCTGGCCGCGAGGCCGAGGCGGGCGCGCGAAATGCTGCGGAGTTTGTCCAGGGCGCCGTGCGTGCTCCCCACAATCCGGTAAAGAATGATTTGACTCTCGCGCCGGTTCGGTTAAAGCTACGCCTTAGGGTTTCAAGGGGTTTTCGTCTGCATGAGTCCGTCATTGACCGTTCGCCGTATCGCCGCTGATCAGGGCGCCGTTTTCCGCGAACTCCGTACCGCGTCGCTGCGAGAGGCACCGTATGCCTTCGGCGCCACGCTCGAGGACGCGTTGTCGGCCGACGCCGCCAGCTTCGACACCACCGCCGCGGATCATGCGGTTTCCTTTGCCGTCACCACTTTCATTCTTTACACCGAGGGCCATCCGGCCGGACTGATCGAAGCGCATTTCGACGACACCGCGGCGCGCCGCGCGTTCGTCTGCGAGTTGTGGGTGGCGCCGGCCGTGCGTCACCTGCGTGGCGGCGAGTTGCTGGTCGATTCGGCCGCCGCGTGGCTCGCTAATGAAGGCGCTACCGAAATCTACGCGTGGGTCGCCGACGCCAATCGCAATGCCATGCGCTTCTACGAGGCGCTCGGCTTCGGTCCGACCGGCGAGCACCGGCGTGTGGCGCGTGCGCCGGATCAGGCTGAGAGTCTGCTGGTGCGCCACGTGCCGACCACCTCGCAGGTGTTTCAGCAGTGATCCCGCGAGCGGCGCGTCAGCCTGCCGCTCGATTCCCATTCGTGTCTTCTGAGCGAGCGTCGCCGGGTCATCGGGGTGAAGCGCGGTCTGCGTGGTCGCCGTGTTGACCCTTTCACGGGTCACCTCGTTGCCCACCTCGGTGACCTGTTCACGGGCCACGTCGTTGTCCACCTCGTTGGCCACCCCAGCGGCTACCTCGTTGCCTGCTGCAAAGCCGTGGCGGCTCTACCGGATGGGCTGCCCATGGCCGCATCCTCATCGCGTCGGTCCGCTCTCCCGGCAAAAAAGCTGGCCGCGCGCGTCGACGCCTGTAAAATACGCAAAAATTTTTGCCGAACGCTATGTCGCCCAAGAAATCGCCCTTTTTCGAACTTCGCAGCGGCTCTGTCGACACGCTCCTGTTCGTGGTCAAGACAACCGACCTCGACGCCATGCGTGCCGAATTGACCCGGCGCTTCGAGGCGACCCCGGAGTTTTTCGCTAACGACGTCGTTGCGATCGACGTGCGGCGCCTCGCCGAGAACGAACGCGTGCCGCTCGCCGACATCGCGCAACTGCTCGACAGCGTGCGCATGCGGCCGGTCGGCGTGGTCGCCAACGCGCAGCAGGCCTGGGCAGCGGAATCCGCGTTGCCGCTGCTCGAAGCACGCGACCGCCGCGGCGCCGCCGCTAAATCCGCTGACGAAGACAACGCCGCCGCTGCGGCGCCGGCTGTTACCGCCGCAACGGCCACGCCGCCGTCGGACCTGTTCGAAGCCGCCGCGCTCACGCCGGAAAGCGGCACGCCGGCCACGGCCGCCGCCGTCGATCCGGCTCCGGCCGCTGAGCCGGTGCGTCTGGCCACTTCGTCGCAAACCATGGTGGTGGACAAGCCGCTGCGCTCCGGTCAACGCATTTACGCCAAGGGCGACCTGGTCGTGCTCGGTCTTGTGAGCTACGGCGCGGAAGTGATCGCGGAAGGCAACATCCATATTTACGCGCCGTTGCGCGGCCGGGCACTGGCCGGCGTGCAGGGCAATCACGACGCGCGCATTTTCTGCACGTGTCTCGAACCGGAACTCATCTCGATCGCGGGCATCTATCGAACGACTGAGAACCCACTGCCGGCCGATGTGCTCGGCAAGCCGGTGCAGATCTGGCTCGAAGAAGAGAAATTGATGATCGAACCGCTGCGGCTCACTTAATCGACGTGAAGCGCGCTGCATCGATCCATTGCGGCACGCAGCGTTTCACGGCAAATATGGCCGCACATAATTGATGAATTTGACGAACACAAGGTAAGGGTAATGGCAAAAATCATTGTGGTGACTTCGGGCAAGGGTGGCGTGGGCAAGACGACCACGAGCGCGAGTTTTGCATCAGCCCTCGCTCTGCGTGGCAGCAAAACCGCCGTGATCGACTTCGACGTCGGCCTGCGTAACCTCGACCTCATCATGGGTTGTGAACGCCGCGTGGTGTATGACCTGATCAACGTGATCCAGGGTGAAGCGAACCTGAACCAGGCGCTCATCAAGGACAAGAAGTGCGAGAACCTCTTTATCCTGCCGGCCTCGCAGACGCGTGACAAGGACGCGCTGACCATGGAAGGCGTCGAGAAGGTCATCAACGACCTGATCGCGATGGACTTCGAATTCATTGTTTGCGATTCGCCGGCCGGTATCGAATCGGGCGCGCTGCTCGCCATGCATTTCGCCGACGAAGCGTTGATCGTGACGAATCCGGAAGTGTCGTCGGTGCGCGACTCGGACCGCATTCTCGGCATTCTGTCGTCGAAGACCAAGCGCGCGATCGAAGGCAAGGAGCCGATCAAGGAACACCTGCTGATCACCCGCTATAACCCGAAGCGCGTCAGCGAAGGCGAAATGCTGTCGCTCACCGACATCCAGGAAATTCTGCGCATCGACCTGATCGGCGTGATTCCGGAATCGGAAGCGGTGCTGCACGCATCGAACCAGGGCTTGCCGGCGGTGCACCTGGACGGCACCGACGTGGCCGAAGCCTATAAAGACGTCGTGTCGCGTTTCCTCGGCGAGCAGAAATCGCTTCGCTTTACCGACTACCAGAAGCCCGGGCTGCTGCAGCGCCTCTTCGGCACCAAGTAAGGGGAGCGCACGTAATGTCGATTCTTTCGTTTTTGCTGGGCGAGAAGAAGAAGTCCGCGTCGGTAGCGAAGGAACGCCTGCAGTTGATCATCGCGCATGAGCGCGCCGGCGGCCATGCGCCTGCCGATTACCTGCCTGCGTTGCAACGCGAACTGGTGGCCGTAATCTCGAAGTACGTGAAGATTTCCAATGACGATATTCGCGTGAGCCTCGAACGCCAGGACGATCTCGAAGTGCTCGAGGTCAAGATCGAAATACCGCAGGCCTGATTGTTCAAGGCCTGTCTCTTCCCGCAGCCGGTTTCATGTGACGCGCTGCGCGCTTCGTTGCGTTGCGTCTGGATGACGTAACGCGCGGTGGCGCGCGAGCGCGCCGGCTCGCGCCGCTACGCTGTTCCTCTTCGTTGTTCCGGCTGCCTCGGTCATTGGATTCGCATACAAGTGCGTTGGCTGCTTTGGCGCGCGCGTTTGCCGTGCGTCGAAATAATCCGTTGCACTTCAGCGTGTGGCGTTACACGCCCACAGTCAGCCGTTGCGTCCCCTCGCGCATTAAACCGGTAACGCCGCTTTCGGTGTTCACCTACAGAGGGACAACATGAACAAGACCTTTCGTTTGCTGCTCGCCAACACCGTGTTGATCGCTGCCGGCGCGGCCTCCGTGGCCTCGGCATCGGCCGCGGAAGTCGTCGTGATCGCGCCGTCCGCGCCGCCGCCGGTGCGCTACGAAGCGGCGCCGGCGCCGCGCGTCGGCTATGTGTGGGATCGCGGCCATTGGCGCTGGGACCATGGCCGCTATGTGTGGATTGGCGGCCACTGGCAAGCCGAGCGCGTCGGCTATCACTGGGTGCCGGGCCACTGGGTCGCGCACGGTCCTAACTACCACTGGGTCGAAGGCCACTGGGCATAACGCCACGGGCTTGAACCATGCGCGTCGCGGCACGCCAGATGCCGCGCGCCACTCCTTCCATCTCGACGACGCAGGCGCCGTGTACGCACTCGGCGTAGCGGCAGCCCGCGCGCTTCAGGAAACCCTTGTGATGAAAAAGAATCTGCTTCTGATAGCCGTTCTGGCGGTCATGCTGGCCGGCTGTGTCGTCGTGCCGGGCCGGCCGTTGTATGTGCACGCGCCCGGTGTTGTTGTCTACTGACGCGGTGCGGTGTTGCCCTTGCCTTCGGTGCGAGGGTCTTCGTCGACTTCCGCGTTGCTCGAGCCGGGCGCAAGGGCTTCGGGTGCTTCGCCTTCGGGTGCTACGACTTCGGGCGAATTGGCTTCGGGCGCTTCGCCTTCGGGTGCTTCGGCTCCGGATGCTTTGACTTCAGTCGCTTCCACTTCAGGCGTTCCGACTTCAGGCACTTCCGGCACCGATACGGGCGCCGGCTGCGGCAGCGGCGCCATATAACGCGCCGCCAGCGACTCATACAACGGCGGCGCGAACACCCGCGACACGCGGCTCGAAATCAGCGCAGTGGCCATCAGCGAGATCACCAGCGCATGGCCGTTGATCATCTCCATCACGATCACGAACGAGGTGATCGGCGATTGCGTGACGGCGGCCAGATAGCCGACCATGCCGAGCGCGATCAGCATGGGTAAATCCATCGAGCCGAACACCCCGTGCAGCAGATTGCCGAAGCCCGCGCCGATCGACAGCGACGGCGCGAAAATGCCGCCCGGAATGCCCGGCAGGTATGAGCTGACCATCGAGATCATCTTCATGAACGGATAGAACACCGACAACTGCGTGTGCCCGTCGAGCAAGCCGCGCGCTTCCGCGTAACCGCTGCCGAAAGTCGTGCCGCCCGACATCAGACCGACGACCGCGATGACCAACCCGCACAGCGCCGCGAACGTAACGGGACGTTCACTATGCAACTGACGCAGCGGCGCCGGAATCCAGCGCGCGGTGTTCAGCAGCAGCCAGCCGAACGCGCCTCCCGCGAGGCCGGTGACGACCGCCGTGAGCAGCACGGCAAGCGCCATCAGATCGGGGAAGTGCGCGCCGATCTGAATGGTGCCGAAATAGGTGTAATTGCCGTTCAGCCCGAGCGCGATCACGCCGGCGATGATGATCGCGGTAATCAGCACGCCACTCGTGCGGGCCTCGAAACTGCGTGTCAATTCCTCGATCGCGAAGACGATCCCGGCGAGCGGCGTATTGAACGCGGCGGACAAGCCCGCTGCCGCGCCAGCCAGCACCAGTTGACGTTCGATCAACGCATTCGAGCGCGGATAGAGCCGCCGCAGATTGAACATCAGCGCGGCTCCGACCTGCACGGTCGGACCTTCGCGGCCAATCGTGAAGCCGCCGAGAATCGCCAGAAACGACACGGCGATCTTGCCGAACAGAATCGGAAACGACAGCAGCCGCGCGCCGTATTCGCCGGGTTTCGAGTGAAGGATGGCGATGACCTGCGGAATGCCGCTGCCTTCGGCACCGCGGAAAAATTTGCGTGTGAGCCAGACGGCCAGCGCGCCGACAGCGGGGGTGACGATCAGGGGCGCCCACACATGCTCGTGTTGAAGGGAGCGGAATTCACCGTAACCCCAGTCGATCAACCTCGCGTACAGCACGGCGACGAGGCCGACCGCGATCGCGCCGAGCCAGAAGACGCCGTATTGGCGCCAGAGTCGTCGTGCGCGGCGAACGATGTTGGACGAGCGAAGCGGAAGTGGCACGGACATGAGCGAGTGCTGGCGCAAAGGGGCCAGTATAAGGCGCGCAAGGCCCATAAATCGGTGTGAAAGTATTTTGAAATGGTGTAAAAGGCTGCGTGTATGGTCCCTACGTAGCCACCCGTATTAATGACCGACGTGTCCGCTGCGCGGTTCGGTAAAGGTTGTCCCTTCCGTCGGCTAAAATGTCTTGATGTTCGAACAACTCACAGGTCTTCAATGAAGCGCGTCCTTATCGTCAAGGTCACTTCACTCGGCGATATCGTGCAGGCTCTGCCCGTCGTCGCCGATATCAAACGCGCGTTTCCCGGCGTTCAGGTGGATTGGGCCGCCGACGAAGCATTCGCCGAAGTGGTGCACTGGAGCGAGAACGTGGACCGCGTGCTGTGCGCGCCGTTGCGCCGCTTCAAGAAAGCGCGCCGTTGGGCCGATTTCAAATCGATCTGGGCGTCCATCGCCGAATTGCGCGCGTATCGCTACGATTTCATCATCGACATTCAGGGCGTGTACAAGAGCGCGATCATCGCGTTTCTGGCGCGCTCGTCGCGGCGCATCGGCTATCAGGCTCCGGACCTGGGCGAGCGCGGCGCCGCGTTCGCTTATACCGGGCGCTTTGGCCGGCGTCCGAAGTGCAACGCGTGGCATGGCATGCGGATCAACGCAGGTGAGGCGCTCGGCTATCAGATAGAAGGGCCGGCGGTGTTCAAGCTGCGTTTGCCGGAGGCTGGGAAGCTGCCGTTCGTATCGACCGGTGCGCCGGTCGCGGCGTTCTTTCACGCTACCTCAAAAGACGACAAGAAGTGGCCGGTGAGTCATTGGGTGGCAATCGGCCGCGAGTTGACGCAACGCGGTTTTCAACTGGTGTTGCCGTGGGGTTCGGAAGGCGAGCGGCTCGAAGCGGAGCAGATCGCGTCGCAATTGCCGGGCGCGACCGTGCTGCCCAAAATGAGCGTCACCGAAATCGCGCAGATGATCGACGCGTGCGCCCTCGTGATCGGCACCGACACGGGCTTTGTCCATCTTGCGCACGCGCTGCAGAAGCGCACGGTGATGATCTTCGTGGCGACGCCGCCCGCGCATTACGGCATCGAATCGCCGTTCCGCTCCATCTCGATTGGCGACGGCAAGTCAGTGCCGTCCATCAGCGACGCGCTCGAAGCGATCGACTACGTTCATACCGAGCCGCATGACGTGGCCGTGCAACACGGCTCGACCGCTGCCTGAGCGCAGCATGCGCGGTCTTTCTCACGCAATCGTTTGCTCGAAAAGAAAAGAGGCGTGACGTACAGTGCCCAAACCAATAAGCGCTGCCTCGTAACGCCTCCAAAAAACGCCCGCGTCGGGGAACAGCGGGCGGAGAGGAATCGTCGCAACAGGCGCCGCGCATTACACGCCTGTTAAATGTGTCGCTTTTCGTTGGGTGCCTACTTGCCTACGCAGATAATTCGCGCGTCGTGCGAAGGCGTTACCGCTGTGCATTCGTTTCGCCGCAAGCCGGGTCGCGTTTGCAGTTTGCATTGCGTATGCGCTGCCAGCAAGGGCCGCGCCGCCCCGACACATTCAAACCAGTATAGGCGGTGTTTTCCTCTGATGTGAATTCGTCTGGAGCCCACACGGAACGCAGTGTGTTGCAGGCGACGATCATGTAACACCTTCGTGATCTTCCCTTACAAATGGCAACGCTTGCGCGAGGCGCCGTCGTGTCCAATCGAGTCATTCGGGGTTTCGGCTCGAATGAATCTGACTCGATGGAGAACAAAATGAAACGTTTAGTCTTGAGCCTGATCGCAGGCACGCTGCTCGCAACGGCACTCGGTGGCTGCATCGTCGCACCCGCACCCGGCTACTACGGCGGTGGTGGTGGCTACTACCATCACGGCGGCTACTACTACCGATAAGGTTTCCTGCTGAGGGCTGCGGCGCGTCATGGCGCTGCGGCCCTCAGTGCTTGTCAGGCCAGCAGCATTTCGAACGCGACGACCGCGGCGATAGCCGCGGCATTCGCCGCCAACGCTTCGACGACAATGCCCTTCCATGTCGCCGGACGAAAGCGCAATGCAAGCAACAATGAACCTAGCAGCGCCAGCGCAATGATCATCACGATATCCGCGTTGTGAAGATGAATGTTCATGTGTGCCTCCCTGCTCGCCAAAGGGTTATTCGAGTCGAGTATAGGCAAGTCAAAAAGACGCGCAAGGCAGGGAATTTACTCAGGAATGCTCGGCAAGCGGCGGGTGTGAAGCGGGGGCGGTGGATGCCGCCGCCGCAGCGCGAGAATCGCACACTGCAGCGGCATCGCGGGGAGAAGCAGGCCGAGGCGGCGCCTGTCGTTACATCAAACGTGTATCGCGCGTTTCACGCATGCACAGCACGCCGATCATGCTGACCGCTGCGGCGATCGACACATACGCGCCGACCCATGGCAACCCGCCGCGCGCGGCGAGCATCTGCGCGATATACGGCGCCACGGACGCACCGAGAATCCCGCCGAGGTTGTACGACACGCCCGCGCCGGTATAGCGCACGTTGGTCGGGAACAGCTCCGGCAGCAGCGCGCCCATCGGCGCGAAGGTCACGCCCATCAGGAACAGTTCGATGACGAGGAACAGCAGCACGAGCGACGTCTGTCCGCTGCCGAGCAGCGGTGCCATCGTGAAACCCGACAGGATCGCCGCGATGATGCCGACGATCAGCACCGGCTTGCGTCCATAGCGGTCTGCGGCCCAGGCCGACAGCGGCGTGGCGAGCGCCATGAACACCACGGCTATGCACAGCAGACCGAGGAACGTCGGACGCGGAATGTGCAGCACGGAGACGCCGTACGACAGCGAGAACGTGGTGGCGTTGTAGAACAGCGTGTAGCAGACCACCATCGCCAGCGCGCCGAGCAGAGTCGGCACCCAGTGTTGCGACAGCAGTGTGGCGATCGGCACCTTGACGCGTTCCTGGCGCTCAATCGCCGCCTGGAATGCCGGGGTCTCGGCGATTTTCAGCCGCACGTACAGGCCGAGCGCGACCAGCACGGCGCTCACGAGGAACGGCACGCGCCAGCCCCAGCTGCGGAACTGCTCGTCGCTCAACGAAAGCGCCAACGCGAAGAACAGGCCGTTGGATGCCAGAAAGCCGATCGACGGCCCGAGCTGCGGGAACATGCCGAACCAGCCGCGTTTGCCGGCCGGGGCGTTCTCGGTGGCGAGCAGTGCCGCGCCGCCCCATTCGCCGCCCAGGCCAATACCCTGGCCGAAACGCAAGATGCACAACAGGATCGGCGCGAGGCTGCCAATCGAGTCGTAACCCGGCACGAAGCCGATCAGCGTGGTGGACACGCCCATCACCAGCAGCGAAGCGACGAGCGTCGACTTACGGCCGATGCGGTCGCCGAAGTGACCGAACAGGAACGAGCCGATCGGCCGCGCCACGAACGCGATGCCGAACGTGACGAAGGCCGACAAGGCCTGAGCCGTGGCCGAGCCGTGCGGAAAAAACACCGGTCCGATGACGAGCGCCGCGGCGGTCGCATAGACGTAGAAATCGTAGAACTCGATCGCGGTGCCGATAAAGCTCGCGAAGATGATCCGCGAACTCTTGTTCTGCCCGGCCGCGTTGGGCTGGGCCGCGGAAATCGGCGAAGTGGACATGCAGGGTCTCCATATGTCGTGATGCCGTGAAGCGCCCCGGTGCGTGAGCGGGCGGTGCGCGTGTGGGCGGCATCTTTGTTTGGGTTCGCGCTTGCTCCTCGCGCGGCCGGTGGGCGGCCACGTGGGGTGCGGGCGACTAAGCGACAGCTTACAACGGCAACCGGCAAAGTCAGCCCGCGAACGCGGCCACACCAGGGGAATAACCAGGCGGGATGTGGGCGGCCAGCAAGCCGAGGCGGCCGGTGCGGCGCAACGCACTGACTATGTGGGATCACGGGGCGCGCGTCGTGCATCAAGCAGGCGGCGCTCGCGGATGGCGCGGGCGGCGGCCGCAATCGGACTCTTGCCGCGCCGGCGGGTGAGCGGGCGGCGTGAGCCGTGCCGGAAGGCTCCGGCGCAGGGAATCGGAAAATTATAGCGAGCGCGGCGGCGGCGCAGCAAGGCGGCTGCGGTTTGGCCGCGTGCGTTGCGAGAGGTTAAGCGCGTTCAATCGATGGTTAGCGCTTGCGGCGAAGCGAGTTCGCGGAGCTGGAATTTGCCGTCGTCGTTGAACAGCCAGTCTTCGAAAAGCTCGAGCTGGCCGCGGCCGTTCAGCAATTTGCCGGGCGGTTGCGGCAGCGGCGCGGCGCGGCGTAAGGTGGCGAGCGCGGTGCTCTCGGCTTCGTCGTCGCCATTGGTGCGGTACACCGACGACTGCACTACGTGCCCGTTGCGGTCCACCGTGAACGAGACCACGACGAGCGAGCGCAGCATGGCTTGCGGCGTGCCGCGCAGCACATAAGACGGATTGCGTTCGATGATGCGTCTGGCCACGGCATCGCGATATTGGTCCAGCGTCGCGCTGTTGATGGCGGCCGCGGGTGTCGAGACGACCGGGCGTGGCGGCGGCGTGATGGTGCAGCCGGCCAGCGCGATGCCCAGCGCTGCGGCGAACAGCATGCCGCGCATAGGCGCCTGCCAGGCGCTGAAGCCTGAAGCACGGCGTGCAGTGAGGCGGCGAAGGTGACGTGTGCGGGTGAGCATCGTCGTTGGAGAAAACATGGGGCAGGGTCTAACTTGATGGTAGTCAAAATACGCCAGGAAGCAATTGGCGTTCGCCCGGTGTTCGTGGCCGAGCCCCTGTAATAGCCTGAAATATGAGCGGATTGGTGCGCGGCGAAAACACGCCTACACTTCGATGGCCTCTTTCGAGAGGCATCGGTGGAAGTCTTTCATTTAGCCCGCTTCGCGCGGGCTTTTTCTTGTGCGCAGCGGAAAAACAAAAGGCGAACCCGATAACGAGTTCGCCTTTCTGTTTGCAAGCCGCAAGCCCTACGCAAGAAGGTGCGCGGCAAGTAATGAGCACATGTCGCCGGCTCACCGCATGCCGCGCGCCTCCCTTACTTCAACGCTTCACGCGCCGCCTTCACCGCTGCGAGCACCTGCTCCGGCGCCGTGCCACCCGGATGATTGCGGCTCGCCACCGACCCTTCCAGCGTCAGATACGAGAACACGTCTTCGCCGATCAGATGTGCGACGTTCGGCAGTTCCTTACGCATTTCCTCGAGCGTCAGATCCGCCAGGTCGCAGCCGCGATCCGCGCACACGCGCACGGCGAGCGCCACCGCTTCGTGCGCGTCGCGGAACGGCAGGCCGCGCTTGACCAGATAGTCGGCCAGATCGGTTGCCGTCGAGAAGCCTTGCAGCGCAGCGTCGCGCATGGCTTGCGGCTTCACCGAAATACCGGCGACCATTTCAGCGAAGATGCGCAGCGTATCCGCAACCGTATCGACGGTATCGAACAGCGGCTCCTTGTCTTCCTGATTGTCCTTGTTGTACGCGAGCGGCTGGCCTTTCATCAGCGTGAGCAGCGCGATCAGATGGCCGTTCACACGGCCGGTCTTGCCGCGCGCGAGTTCGGGCACGTCCGGGTTCTTCTTCTGCGGCATGATCGACGAACCGGTGCAGAAGCGGTCGGCCAGATCGATGAAGCCGACGCGCGGGCTCATCCACAGCACGAGTTCTTCGGAGAAGCGCGAGATGTGCGTCATGACGAGCGCCGACGCCGCCGTGAATTCGATCGCGAAGTCGCGGTCGGACACCGCGTCCAGCGAGTTCGCGCAGATGCCGTCGAAGCCCAGCGTCTTCGCCACCGCGTGACGGTCGATCGGATAGCTGGTGCCGGCGAGCGCCGCCGCGCCGAGCGGCAGACGGTTCACGCGCTTGCGGCAGTCGATCATGCGCTCGGCGTCGCGCGAAAACATTTCGACGTAGGCGAGCAGGTGGTGGCCGAACGTGACCGGCTGCGCCACTTGCAGGTGAGTGAAGCCCGGCATGATGGTCGACGCGTTCTTCTCCGCCATGTCGAGCAGGGCCGTGCGCAATTCGGTCAGCAAGCCGCCGATCCGGTCGATCTCGCCGCGCAGCCACAGGCGGATATCCGTCGCGACCTGGTCGTTACGCGAGCGGCCGGTGTGCAGACGCTTGCCGGCGTCGCCGATCAGCGCGGTCAGGCGTGCTTCGATATTCAGGTGCACGTCTTCCAGATCGAGTTGCCACTCGAACTCGCCTCGCTCGATTTCACCCTTGATCTGCGCCATGCCGCGTTGGATCGCGGCGAGGTCGTCGGCGGCGATGATCTTCTGCGCGGCCAGCATCGAGGCGTGCGCGAGCGACCCTTCGATATCGACGAGCGCCAGACGCTTGTCGAAGAAAACCGACGACGTGTAGCGTTTGACGAGCTCCGACATCGGCTCCGAGAAGCGAGCCGACCAGGCTTCGCCTTTTTTGTGCAGTTGGGACGTCATGGTGTTGGGCAGTTAAGCGGCAGTTGAGCGAGCGGTGAGGAGGCTGACGGCGCGCATGCACGTACCGTGCGAAGCAGTCGCCGAAGCGAAGAAAGACAGGGATTTTAACACCGGCGGGGCGTCAAGCCAGTTCATCGCCTACTCACGCACCAGCACCACCAGCTTCAAATCCTCCCGATGCGCCGGCTTGAACGTGATCTGGTCGTACACGATGCGGCCTTCGCGCGGATGGTTGAACTCGCGCCGTCCGCCTTCGCGGCCGCCCACGTCCTGCGAGGCCCAGAAGCGCGCGAACGCGTCGCTCGCCGCAGTGAGCGAGTCGATCAGCCCGCGCGTGGGCGCGTCGTTCAGATGGCGGATCGAGTCGGCGCGGAATTCGGCGGCGAGCCGCCGCGCGCGCGTTTCCCAATCGACGATCAGCTCGCGCGCGGCCGGTTCGGTGAACGTGTAGCGCAGCAGATTGCGGTCGTGCGCGCCGTCCAGCCAGCCCACGAACAGGTCGGCGGCGCGCGCATTCCACGCAAGCGCATTCCACTGACGGTCGAGCACGTAGGCGGGCGCGTTCACGAGTTGCACGGTTTCCAGCAGGGTGGCGGGGGCGTCGGCGGCGGCCGGATCGGGCTCTGCCGGGTCGCGCTGGGCGGCCAGTTCGAACAGATAGGCCCGCTCCGCGCGCGACAGTTGCAAGGCCACCGCGATGCGCGCGAGCGCCTCGGCGGAAGCGGAAACCGGGCGCCCCTGTTCGATCCACGTGTACCAGGTGGGACTCACGCCGCACAGTTGCGCGACTTCCTCGCGCCGCAGTCCGGGCGTGCGGCGGCGCGGACCGGGCGGCAGGCCGACCGCTTGCGGCGAAAGCCGCTCACGGTGCGCGCGGATGAAGTCGCCGAGCGCGCGGGCCGGCGTGGCGTCGAGCGGTGGCGGGTGGTCGGCGGAAGACGGCGTGGTCATTCTGAGCGGGCGGTTGGTGTTGGGTCGGCGAAGCGCAGGGAGGTAATAGAGATACCAGAATAATTGCTTAACTTGTACTGGTACACGGCGGGCTCTATTGTAGCGATGTAGCGGCTGGAACGGCACGACGCCTGCCAGCGCTACCCGACACCCCTAACCGGAGCCTTCCATGAAGCATCACGATCAGGTCGCCGACGCCTTCGGCTCGACCGCCGCCGCTTATCTGACGAGCCCGACTCATGCCACCGGCGCCGATCTGCGGACGCTGGCCGAAGCGATCGCGGCGACGCCGGATGCGACGGTGCTCGACATGGGCTGCGGCGCGGGCCACGCGAGTTTCGCGGTGGCGCCGCACGCGAAAGCGGTGGTCGCGTACGACATCGCGCCGCCAATGCTGGCGACGGTGGAGGGCGCCGCGAAAGAGCGCGGCCTCGACAATATCCGCACGCAGCAGGGCGCGGCCGAGGTGCTGCCGTTCGCCGATCATTCGTTCGACTGGGTGATCAGCCGGATGAGCGCGCATCACTGGCACGATGTGCCGCTCGCGCTCGCCGAAGTGCGGCGCGTGCTGAAGCCGGGCGGCAAGGTGCTGTTTATCGATATCGCCGGCAGCGATCATCCGCTGCTCGACACGCATATCCAGGCGATCGAGTTGCTGCGCGATGCCTCGCATATCCGCGATTACCGCGCCGACGAATGGCTCGCGTTATTCGCCGCGGCGGGTCTTCAAGCATCGATTCGCGAACGTTGGCGCATCGATATCGAGTTCAGTTCGTGGGTGGCGCGCATGCGCACGCCGGAGCCGCGCGTGGTGGCGATTCGCTCGATGTGGGCGTCCGCACCGGATGAAGTCCGTCAATATTTCGACGTGCAGGAAGACGGCTCGTTCAAGCTCGACGCGTTGATGATCGAGGCGCAATGAAAAAAGCCGGGGGCGGCCGAAACCAGGCGGCGCCGCGGTTTTGCTTAAACACAAAAACAAAGAACAACACCACGCCCCCCCCAGTTGGGAGA
>NZ_JARESX010000076.1:0-31404 GCF_046026435.1 Paraburkholderia sp. RL17-381-BIF-C
GCCAGTTTGACGACAAGCACAATGACGATGTCCCGCCTGAAAGTTGGTCTCGACACCCAGCCGGCGAGTCGCGCGCGCAGGACGGGGCGAGGCGGATTCCTGTCGTTCAGCGTGATGGTCATGATCGGTCGATGGACGACTTCGGTTGAATTTATTCAGTCTGTTCAAAACGCGTGCGCAAATCGGCAAGCGCATGACACAGACAGCACAGCCGATGAATGGACGGGTCTGGTCCCATGTCACCGGTCGCGGTAACTCACATCTTCACGAAAGATCGGTTGCTCACGTTTGAGCGAAGTCAACAAACTCAGCGCTAGAACACAGCGATGGCGATAGATCGCCGATCTTGCGTTGATTGAGTCCGTCAGCCATGGCTGTTTTTCAACGTTCGCGATTTGTTGTGACACGTCAAGTGGGCTGGGGAAAATGTGCGTAGTCTCAACACGGAGAACGCACCGACCTTGAGGCCTCGGGCGACAAGTGCAGTAGGCACATGTCCGGTATTGCAGTCCGTCGGGCCTCGCGGACAGCGGCTCGCTGCATGATCCCTTCATCGCTTTCGAAGCGATGACCGGGCGAATGAAGATTTGGGAGCATGGGTATGTCGCATCATTATCGAATTCTGGAGAAGATTGCCTTTTCAATGGTTGTATTGTCGGCCTTGGTGTGCTCGGTATTTATCGCTTACGAGAGATGTCCCGAATTCAGATTCGCCATGCAGTTTGAAAAAGAAATTCTGACCTGCAATCGCGGCTACTCGGCTATTTGTGCGGGCGTGGGTATCGGCTTGCTGGGAGAAGCGCTGGCTTACTGAATGCAGCAGATATCCGCCGGGGCCGAATTGCCCAATCTCCAATTCACCAATGCGCCAAATGAGCAACCCCGCGAGCCGAAAACACCGCAATTCAATCGAGCGATTTGCGAAAGCGCAATACGCTTAGCGTCAGCATGACTGCGCCTAGCGCTGCCATTGCCGCGAACTGCGGCCATAGCACGGCGAATCCAGTGCCTTTCAGAAAAACCGAGCGCAGCACGACGAGAAAGTAACGCAGCGGGTTGATCAACGTAATCCATTGCAGGACTTTGGGCATCGCGGCGATAGGAAACGCAAACCCCGACAGAATGAAAAGCGGATTGATCAGAAAGAAATTGAGCGCGAACGCCTGTTGCTGCGTGCGCGAAAAGGTGGACAGCAGCAAACCGAGACCCAATGCGGCGAACAGAAACAGCGATGCGCCGACCAGCATGACGAGCGGGTTGCCGACGAACGGAACCCGAAACCATCCTATGCCTACCGCCGTCACGAGGGCAACGTCGACCAGACCGATCAGAAAGAACGGCACGGTTTTGCCGAGGATGAACTCGACCGGCCTGATCGGGCTGACCATGATCTGCTCCAACGTGCCGATCTCGCGTTCGCGAACCACGGCAAACGCCGTGAGGCTGACCACCTGCATCAGCGTGAGCGTGCCGACCACGCCTGGAATAAAGAACCAGCGATCGTCGATCGTGTCGTTGTACCAGGGGCGCTCACGCAGCGTCACGGCGACCTCGGTGCGGGCGGGGCCCGTATAGTTCGACCACGGTTCGCTCATCTGATCGTTCTGGAACTGCGTGACGATCTGGCTGACGTAGCCGAGCGCAATGAGCGCGGTGTTGGAGTTGGTGCCGTCCACGACGACCTGCAGCGGCGCGCTCTGGCCGTTGCCGAGATGCTGCGCGAAGCCGGCATGGATGACGAGCGCCATCGTCGCCTTGTCGCTATCTATGTCATGCGTGATATCGCGGTCCGTGCCGGCGTTATCGACCACGTCGAATTTACCGCTGGCGACGAAGTGCGAGACGAGGTTGCGGCTCGCCTGGCTGCGGTCCAGGTCGAGCACGGCAAGGCTCACATGATTGACGGTGAAAGTCGCGGCGTAGCCGTAGATGATCACCTGCAGCAACAGCGGCACGACCAGCCGGAACATCGCCCACCGGTCGCGCTTGAGTTCGAGAAACTCCTTCATCAACATGACCTGCAGACGGTCGAACATGATGGGCTAGTCCAGATGTTTGCGGAACGCCCGGGCGGCGATCCAGATGATGGCGAGCGCATACACGGCCAGAGCGAGAATCGGCACGGCGAGATCGGAAAGGGTGCTGCCTTTGAGGAATACGGCCCGCAGGATGGTGATGTAATAGCGGGCGTAGACGAGCAGCGTGGCAAGGCGAATGGGCGCGGGCATCTGGTCGATGGCGAAGGTGTAGCCTGACAGCATGCTGGTCGGCAGCATCGTCAGCAGCAGCGCAACCTGGCTTGCGCCGAGCTGGCTGCGAATGTGAACCGACACCAGGTAGCCGATGCCCAGCACGACCAGCGTAAACAGTGCGGTCGTAACGATCAGGGTGCCGACGCTCCCGCGCAACGGCACGTGAAACCAGTAAACCGTGCTGAGCAGACAGAATGCGGCATTGACGAGTCCGATCACGAAGTACGGAAGCAGTTTGCCGAGCATGACTTCGAGCGCGGTGACCGGCGTGGAGATGAGTTGCTCCATCGTGCCGCGCTCCCACTCGCGCGAGATGGTCAACGACGTCAGCTGCGCGCCGACCAACGCAAGAATGACCGCGACGACGCCCGGGATAATGAAGTTGCGGCTGTCGAGCGTCTCGTTGAACCAGACTCGCGGTTCGAGATCGACCACGCCGACGGTTTGCGGCCGTATGCCGTGGTTTTGCCGCCAGCGCAACTGGAATTCGGCCGTAATACGCGCAATAACGTTCTGGGCGTAGCCGATTGCAATGTTGGTCGTATTGGCGTCGGTCGCATCGAACACGGTTTGCACCGTGGCGGTACCCGTCGTGGTGAACACGCGCGAGAAGTCGACGGGAATCGTGACGACGCCGGCACACGTGCCGCGATCCATCGCATCGCGCAATGCGCGCTCGTTGGTCACGTTCCGAACCGCGAGGAACCAGTGCGACGACACGAAGTCCTGCACCAGTTCACGGCTTAGCTGGCTGTGTTCCTCGTCGTTGATACATAGCGGCACCTGCCGGATATCGAGGCTGACGCCGTAGCCGAGCAGCACCATCTGCAACAGCGGCATCAGCAGCGCAATGGCGAGACTGCGCGGATCGCGCCAGATCTGCAGCGTTTCCTTGAAGGCCATCGCCAGCAGCCGCCGCAGGCTCATGGTGAGTGCACTCCCTTATCCGCGTGCGTGACGAGTTGGACGAACACATCTTCGAGGCTGGCCCGGATGGCGCGTACGGCGATAAACTCGATATGCCGTCCTGCAAGAAACGGCTGAAGCACGGTTTCAGGCACGCCCGGGTGCATCAGCACATGCAGCCGGTCGCCAAAGATCGCGGCGTCGATCACTTCGGGCGCCTCGCGCAGCGCGGCGAGAGCCGCGCCTGGCGGCGCGCACACCAGCTCGAACAGATTGCCGCCGAGATTGTGTTCGCGCAGCTCATTCGGGCTGCCAATCGCCACGAGATGGCCCGCGTCGATCAGCGCGATGCGGTGGCAGTATTCCGCCTCGTCCATGTAATGCGTAGAGACCAGCACCGTCACGCCGCCCGCGGCGAGGCCGTGAATCAGATCCCAGAACCGGCGGCGCGCCTCGGGCTCGACGCCGGACGTCGGTTCGTCGAGAAACAGCACGCGCGGACGGTGCAGATTCGCACAGCCGAGTGCGAGCCGCTGCTTCCAGCCGCCCGCGAGCGTTCGCACGAGAATATTTTCACGCCCCTCGAGTCCCGCGGTCGAAATGGCGAGGCGGATACGCTCGGCGATGTCGTGTCGCGGAACCCGGTAGATGCCACAGAAAAAGCGCAGGTTCTCGTAGCAGGTCAGGTCGCCGTACAGCGAGAACTTCTGCGACATATAGCCAATGTGCGAGCGCAGCGCCTCGGCTTGGGTGGCGATGTCGTAGCCCGCCACCGAAGCGCGCCCGGCGCTGGGCGAAAGCAGCCCGCACAGCATGCGGATGGTGGTCGACTTGCCCGCGCCGTTCGGCCCGATGAAGCCGACGACTTCGCCCCTGGCGATGGACAGGTCGAGCCGGTCGACCGCCGTGAACTTGCCAAAGCGCTTGGTCAGGCCGATTGCCTCGACGACGGGAGCCGCGGCGCTCATGTCGGGCTTCCCGACCCGACGAGCGCGACGAACACGTCTTCGATGCCCGGCTCGATGGAAGTGATGGTTGCGTTTGCAATGGCGCGTGTGGCAAGCCGCTCCTGCAATTCCGGCAGACGGCGCGCGGCCTCGTCGACGCGCACGTGCACGCGGTCGCCCATCAGCAACGCGCTCAGCACGCCTGGCGCATCCACGAGGGCGTCGTGAACCGCGCGCGGGTCTGCCGCGGCGATGGCGAACAGGGCACCCGGCATGGCCTGCTTCAGCCGCGCCGGCGTGTCGCACTGGCGGATCTGGCCGGTATGCAGCAGCGCGAGCCGCGAGCAGCGTTCGGCTTCGTCCATATACGCGGTGGACAGCACGATCGTGACACCGCTTTCGCGCAGGTTGTACAGGATCGCCCAGAAATCGCGCCGCGACACCGGGTCTACGCCCGTGGTCGGCTCATCCAGCAGCAGCACGCGGGGCGTGTGAATCAACGCGCACACCAGCCCGAGTTTCTGCTTCATGCCGCCCGACAGTTGACCGGCGAGACGATCGCGGAATGGCAGGAGGCCGGCGGCCTCGAGAAGTTCGCCGCTGCGGGTCCGATTGGCTTTGCGCGATACACCGAAGAGTTCGCCGTAGAAGAAAATGTTCTCGGCGACGGTCAGGTCTTCGTACAGGCCGAAACGCTGGGGCATATAGCTGAGGGCAGCCTTTGCGCGTTCCGGCGCCGCTATCACGTCGATATTTTCCAGCGAGATCTGGCCGGCGTCGGGCCGCAGCACGCCAGCCAGCATGCGCATGATGGTCGTTTTGCCCGCACCGTCCGGCCCGACCAGGCCGAAGATTTCCCCGCGTTCGATGTCGAAGCTGACACCCCGCACCGCCTGCACGGCGCCGAAACTGCGCACCAGGTCGTGCGCGCGAATGGCCGCCGCTGCCGGGTCGGTGCTCATTTGCCCGCTGCCAGCAAAGCGATGGACGCATCGGCCGGCATGCCCGGCAGCAGTTCGTGCGTCGGGTTGTCGATGTCGATACGGATCCGGTAGACGAGCGTCACGCGCTCGGCGTGCGTCTCGACGGTTTTGGGCGTGAACTCGGCCTGCGGGGAAATGAAACTGATGCGCCCTTGGTAGTGCTTGCTGGGGTAGGTGTCGGTCGTCACGGTGGCGGCTTCGTTGAGGCGAACTTTGCCGATATCGGGCTCGTTCACATACGCGCGCAGCCAGACGTGATCGAGTTCATCGAGCGTAACGATCGCGACGCCCGATCCCGCGAGCTGCCCGAGTTCCGCTTCGCGTACTGCGATGACGCCGTCGAACGGCGCGCTCAGCTCGGTGTAGGAGAGCATCACTTCGTCGAGCTTGAGCTTCGCCGCGGCGGCGGCCTGATTGGCGCGCGCGAGCGTGATGTTGTTGCTTGCCACTTCCACCAGCGCCTTGTCGTGCGCGAGGGCCGCGGCGGATTGCCGTTCGGCGGTGAAGGCGAGGTCACGTGCCTGACGCGGAATCGCGTTGCCTTTCACCAGGATTTCCGCTCGCCCCAAGTCGAGCTGTTTTTCGCTGAGATCGAATTGATCGCTGACGACGTTGTGACGTGCCGCCGCCAAGGTGCTCTCATTGGCGCTGATCTGCGCTGTGGCAACTTGCAGGTTGGTCTGGTCGATTTCCGTCTGGCGCCGATACAGGCGATCGTCCACGCGCGCGAGCACGGTGCCGTGCTTGACGTAAGCGCCTTCGTCGAATGGCAGGTAGACAATCGGCGCCTGGACCTGCGTGAAGCTCAGGACACTCTCGTGAGCCTCGATGTTGCCGGACACGATGATATGGGTCGTATCATGATGGGAGCCGAACAGCACCGGCCAACGCCACACCACTACGCCGGCCGCGGCAAGAGCGACTAGCGCGAGCAGGGCCTGCATCCGGTGTTTCGATATGGCCATGGTTTTTGGTTCGGTTCAAACGCTTCCGGATGAAGAGATGCAAAACCGGAGATCGCCAGCCTGTGTATGGTGCGTCTGCTGAAGATAGAGCCGCTATCGCTCCGGCCAATTGACTCAAGTCAAGTTGGAACCCGGTAGGGGCCAGGTCGCGGCTGGTTTGCCGCTCCACGGCATGGTTGATGCATTGCGCCGGTCGCGTCATGTGCTGTCGGCGCGGCATCCGATACGTTCAAATCTGGTCTAGTGTTGTAGTCGTCATGCGGGCGCTACCGTCTGGAGCGTCGCGCGTGGCCGGCATGTGGCCGGGTTGCCCGATAACGTGACTCGCATCTGCGGCATCTGCCCGATTGCCTACCAGATGCGTTCGGTGCATACGATTGAAAATGCCTTTGGGATCGAGGTCGGCGGGCAGCTTCGCGCACTGCGCCGCCTCGTCTACCGCGGCGAATCGATCGGCAGTCATGCGCTGCATGTCGTGATGCTGCACGCACTCGCCTTCCTCGATTTCCCGGACGTGATCCAGATGGCGCGTGAGCATGGTGAAATGGTGCGTCAGGGGCTGGCTTTGAAGAAGGCCGGCAACGAGTTGGTGCAAGTGCTTGGCTGGCGCGATATACATCCCGCGCTGACCTTGCGCCCAACGGCGGCGCAGCGCCGTTCATCTGCTTGAAAGTGAGGCTGAATCATTCGACGATGCCGCTCGAGTTGCGTTTGGGCGAGCCCCGCATACGCCGACGCACGCCGTTTCACCCTCCGCCGCGCTGGCGAATACTTGCCACTTTTTGTCCAGTCCCCCGTTGCCGTTCATACTGTATGGATGTACAGTCTTGTGCGTGGGCCCGTCACGGCGAGCAATTCTTGAGTGGGAAGCGAAAGCGCTTCAACGGCAATGGCGTGCGCGCCGGGTGGCGACGCTTTCGCCTGCGGCCCAGCCATACCTTGCGAGTTCCGGGGCTTGCCTTAGCAAGTCGATCGTGCGACCTCGCATAGTCGAGTGGTCTGAGTCGATCAGGCGCTCAGGCAAGCCCGCACAATGAACGGAGATTCATCTACATGCCGGCTTTATCTGGTCAGAAATCCCATGCCTGAACAACTCTGGCTGCCTGGCCTCGAGGCGCCGCCAACACCGACAGACGGCCTGTTTTTCGCTGTCTTTCCTGACGCCAATACGGCGGCGAGTATTTCGAAGCTCGCACAACAGCTTTGCGGGGAGAGCCGCGCGCGCAGCAAACCGCTCGCGGCGGCCCGTCTGCACGTTACCTTGCAGCACCTCGGAAATTTCGCGGGCGGTTTGCCTCAGGCGCGGGTCGAGGCGGCCATGAAAGCTGCCTCGTTGGTCAGGATGGAGCCGTTCAGCGTCGAATTCGATACGGTGGTGAGCTTTGCATCCAAGCCACGACCGGGGCCGTTAGTGTTGGGCGGGGGCGAGGGCGTGAACGGTCTGCATCGGCTGCACGACGCTTTATGCCGCGCGTTGCAAGACGCAGGGTGCGGGGAGCATGCCATGTCAGCCGCGGTGGACTATACGCCGCACGTCACACTGGCGTATGGCATGCCTTGGGCCGCTGCGCGTCCGGTTGAACCGCTGTGCTGGAACGTGCGCGAATTCGCGTTGATGCACAGTTTGCTCGGGCGTACGCGGCACGTCATGCTGGCTCGATGGCCATTGGCGGATGCACGCCCATAATGCACGGCGCCGCAGTTGATGCCGACGTGTCCAGGCGCGACGGCTCAGAAACGCATGCCGGTCGCGCAGCCACCGGCGAAGCCGCCGCTGCCGCCTGCGCCACCGCAGAACACGCCGTAGCCGGATAGCACGAGCGATATCATCACGGCGGCCAGCGCTGCGCGCGGGGGTGCCCGGGATATGCGTTTGCACAGGTGGAGAGGGTGTGCGGCTATGGCAGTCTCGAACGTGATGGCGGCGTGGTTTCGGCTTGGGTGAGTCATTCCGGATTGCATATCGGCGGTGGTTTTGAGAGGCCACGAGCAAAGGCGCGAACTGCGCGGTCTGTTGAAAGTTTTCTGTCAGGTTTTAGCGCGGGAGCGGGCGGCACGCGGCGTGGCGGCGAACCCTTGAGCCTAGCGTCCGGCCGTGTGCTCTCGAATGACGAAAAATCTGAAAACGTAGGGGGTTTCGTCGGTTGCGGAGCCGGAACGAGCGTGCACTGCCTGATAGAATGCTTGGGCCGCAACGTAGTGGATCGCAGATGAGATTGCTTGATGCATTAGTCGAACAGCGTATTGCCGCCGCCGCCGCGCGCGGGGAGTTCGACGAGTTACCCGGCGCGGGTGCGCCGCTATCCCTGGGCGACGACGCTCTGGTTCCTGAAGAGGTGCGCGTCGCCAACCGGATTTTGAAGAATGCGGGCTTTGTGCCGCCCGCTGTCGAGCAGTTGCGCGCGTTGCGCGACCTGCAAGCGGAGTTGAATGCCGTGAGCGACCAGGCTACCCGCTGCCGTCTGCAGGCGCGCATGCTTGCGCTCGACATGGCGCTTGAATCGCTGCGCGGCGGCCCGCTGGTTTTGCCGCGCGAATACTGCCGGCGTATTGCCGAACGGCTGTCCGAACGCGTCGGCAGCCTGAATGCGGCAGATGCGGGTTCGCCGTGAGCGAGCCGCTAGCTCACTCCATCGTGCCGGATGCGGATTCTTTCCATTCTCACGAAGTGCCGAATACGATGAGTGCTCAAACCTTGGCGGGTGGTGTAGCCGGATCGGCCGCGACGGATTCTGGCTCTGCCGCCGTATTGCCGGATGCTGAGCTCTCGCCCGGCGATTCACCCGCAACTCCCGTTGTCTCCGAGCGCGATCGCCGCTTCATGGCGCTCGCCCAGGCTGCCGCCGAAGAGGCGCGTGCTGCCGGTGAAGTGCCCGTCGGCGCAGTGCTCGTGCGAGGCGACGAAGTCATCGCCAAAGGTTTCAATCACCCAATCGGTGCGCACGACCCGTCGGCGCATGCGGAAATGGCCGCGCTGCGTGCGGCGGCGCAGGCCGTCGAAAACTACCGTCTGCCGGGTTGCGAGCTTTACGTGACGCTCGAACCTTGCCTGATGTGCGCCGGCGCGATCATGCATGCGCGCATCGCTCGTGTCGTCTTCGGCGCGCGCGATCCGAAAACCGGCGCGTGCGGTAGTGTCGTGGATGCTTTCGCTAATCCGCAGTTGAATCATCACACCACGGTGACCGGCGGCGTGCTCGAAAGCGAATGCGGCGCCGCGCTCAAATCGTTCTTTGCCGAGCGGCGGCGCGCCAGCCGCGAAGCGCGCGCTTCGGCACGTGGCGATGCGGGCAATGAATCGGACAGCAAATCGGGCAACGCATCGGGCCACGAAGCGGGCAACGAAGCGGGCAACGAAGCGGGCCCGGCGGAGGCGCTCTGAAACTACAACGTCAAATAAGGTCTTGCTCATGAGCGTCCATCGCACCATCGAACTGATCGCGCCGTCCGGGTATCCGCATGATCCGGAGGTGCTGCATCGCGCGCTGCAGCGTTTTCATGCCCAGGGCCATCGCATCGAGGGCGCGGAAGCGGCGCGGCGTCGCTACCTGCGCTTCGCCGGCACCGACGGCCAGCGCGCTGCCGATCTGAACCGGCTCGCCGACCCGTCGCGTGAGTTGCCGGACATCGTGCTGGCCGTGCGCGGCGGCTACGGCGCGGTGCGCATTCTGCACGGCCTCGACTACGAAGGGCTGCAACGGCGGCTGACCGATCAGCCGGTTGCCCTCGTGGGGCATAGCGATTTCACCGCGATCCAGCTTGCGTTGCTGGCGCGAGCCGGGGTGAAAACCTTCGGCGGTCCGATGGTGATGAGTGATTTCGGGGCGGAGGAACTCAGCGAGTTCACCATGCAGCACTTCTGGTCCGCGTTGACGAAACCGACCATGACGGTCTCGAGCAACACGCCGCAGGCACAGCCCGTAGATGTCTCGGGCATGTTGTGGGGCGGCAACCTGGCGGTGCTGGTGTCGCTGATCGGCACGCCGTACATGCCGCCGGTGAGTGGCGGAATCCTGTTTATCGAAGACGTCAACGAACAACCGTTCCGGGTCGAGCGGATGATTTATCAGCTGCACCTGTCCGGCATCCTCGCGCAGCAGCAGGCACTCGTGCTGGGCGATTTCTCCGGCGCCAAATCCTACGACTACGACAATGGTTACGACTTGCACTCGGTGATCGAGCAGGCGAGGTCGGTGATCGGCATTCCGATCGTGACAGGGCTGCAATTCGGTCATGTCCGCAACATGCTGACGCTGCCGGTGGGCGCGGACGCGCATCTCGTTGCCAACGCACAGGGATTCGAACTGAGCTTGTCGGGCTATCCGTATCTCGCGTGAGCGGACGTGCGAGCGAAGCGGGCCATTGCCCGCTTTATTTCTACTCCAGTAACGCAACTAACGGCCTGTGTTTTGGAATCGACCACGAGCAGAACGACCCGTGAAGGTCCATTGGTTTTGTTGACAAAACCCGCCCTCAACAGACGGCGTCCTTTCAGTCTAATTAAACTTATACATAGCCTGTATCAAGGCTTCGGGACTGATCTATAAGCCCGTCAGCCTTCCCTTGCCGTGAAAATTGTCAAAATTAAAATCAAAAATTGTTGACAATCTTTATGTCCATCCTAAGATGACCAACATACCGAGACGCACATCATGTCCGACGCAGACCCTACCGCCGCCAATAGTTCGAAACCTGAAGTGATCGCCGAGCGCATCCGCGCCGCGATCCTCGAGCATCGGCTTGCGCCGGGCGCCAAGCTGACCGAAGCGCAGTTGTGCGAAGTATTCGGCGTGAAGCGCGGCCCGATCCGGCAGGCGCTGACGCAACTCGCGACGGACCACCTCGTCGATCTCGAACCGAATCGCGGCGCGTTCGTGGCGAGCCCCTCGCTACAGGAAGTGCATGAGGTGTTCGAGATGCGCCGCATCATCGAACTGGCGGTGGTGGAAAAGATTTGCAGCGGTCACGGCATGCGGCGCTTGAAGAGCATTGGCAGCATGATCGGCCGGGAACGCAAAGCGTTCGAAACACGTGATTTTCCGGCGTGGATTCGCCTGTCGGGCGAGTTTCACACCGAATTGGCGGGACTGACCGGCAACACGGTGTTGTGCGATTGCCTGAACGGGCTGGTGGCGCGCTCCACGCTGATTTCCGCGTTGTACGAGTCGCTCGGACGCAGCCCATGCTCGTTCGAGGACCACGAAGCCATACTCGCCGCGCTCGACGCCGGCGATGCAAAAGAGGCGGCGGCACTCATGTCGCGCCATTTGCAAAGCGTCGAACTGAAGATGCTGGACCGCCCGGCGCGTGGTGCGGCCGATCTGCGGGAAGTGTTCGGCGCCCTCAACGGTGCGCCTAGAGAATGACCCACGACAATGTCCACGCCATGCTGAGGCAGGCGGCCGGCGTGCGCGCCTGACTGGTGCGCGCCGCACTGAATTGAACTGAACGAATCACGTGTTGCAAGGCGGCTCGACGTGAGCGCTGCCGGCTTGCGCACGCGTGTCCGCCGCCGGGCGACGGGCATCGAGTAGCAGCAACGCATCGCCGGCGCTCCGCGGCTGCTGACGGTGCGACAACCACAAGTACTTCAGTACGGAGATATCCGCGGCACGGCAAACCAGGCGGCTCGCCTGTGCTTCGTCCCGAACGGGCAAAGCGCGCGCGACTGGCATGGCCGATGCATCGTCCTTCGATTCGCTATCGATGGTCTCTATCCCAAGGAGGAATCATGGCTCAGTTCAGTGCAGCGCCCGGCAATCCTGCAATTCCCACTTACGCAGACGGCGGCGCAACCGGCGATCCGTCAATGCCCGCAGGCTACAGCGAACGGCTCTATAACGAAGACCTCGCGCCGTTGCGCCACCAAACCTGGGGCGCGTACAACATTTTTGCGTTCTGGATGTCCGACGTGCACAGCGTCGGCGGCTATGTGTTCGCGGGCAGCCTGTTCGCGCTCGGGCTGACGAGCTGGCAGGTGCTGATCGCGTTGCTGGTCGGCATTACGATCGTGAACCTGTTGTGCAACCTGATCGCCAAGCCTAGCCAGGCGAACGGCGTGCCTTATCCGGTCGCGTGCCGTGCGACCTTCGGTGTGCTCGGCGCGAATATTCCCGCGGTGATTCGTGGCCTTATCGCGGTCGCGTGGTACGGCATTCAGACTTATCTGGCGTCGAGCGCGCTGGTGATCGTGGTGTTGAAGTTCGTTCCCCAACTGCTGCCGTATGCCGATGTCCATCATCACGGCTTCATGGGCCTGTCGACGCTCGGCTGGGCCGGTTTCATGCTGCTGTGGGTCTTGCAGGCACTCGTGTTCTGGCACGGCATGGAGACCATCAAGAAGTTCATCGACTTCGCCGGCCCGGCCGTCTACGTGGTGATGTTCATTCTCGCGGGCTACATGGTGTATCGCGCGGGATGGCGCAACATCGGCATCAACCTGGGCGGCGTCAAATATCACGGCATGGAAGTCGTGCCGGTGATGATCACGGCGACTTCGCTGGTGGTGTCGTACTTCTCCGGACCGATGCTCAACTTCGGCGACTTTTCGCGCTACGGCAAGAGCTTTCGCAGCGTGCAGCGTGGCAACTTCTGGGGGCTGCCGGTCAACTTTCTGGCCTTCTCGCTGGTGACGGTGATCACGACCGCTGCCACGCTGCCGGTATTCGGCCAGTTGATCACGGACCCGGTTGAAACCGTGGGCCGTATCGATTACCCGACCGCGGTGATTCTCGGCGCGCTGACCTTCACGATCGCGACGATCGGCATCAACATCGTCGCCAATTTCGTCTCGCCGGCATTCGACTTCTCCAACGTCGCGCCGCGGCTGATCAGCTGGCGCGCGGGCGGCATGCTCGCAGCGGTGGCGTCGATTTTCATTACGCCGTGGAATCTGTTCAACAACCCCGCCGTGATCCACTACACCCTCGATGTTCTCGGCAGCTTCATCGGACCTTTGTACGGTGTCCTGATCGTCGATTACTATCTCGTGAAGCGTCAGAAAATCGTGCTCGACGATCTGTATACGGTTGCGCCCACCGGCTCGTACTGGTATCGCAACGGCGTGAACTATCGGGCGGTCGCCGCGTTGCTGCCGGCTGCCGTGATCGCCGTGCTCTGCGTGATGGTGCCCGCGCTCGACGGCATGGCGAATTTCTCGTGGTTCATTGGCGCCGGCCTCGCCGCGCTGTTCTATCGCGTGATGGCACGCTGAATCGCACGCTGAATTGTGCAGATGCAACAGGAGTGGATATGCGCATCAAACTGATCAACCCGAATACGACCCAGCGCATGACGGAAGCAATGGGCCGCTGCGCGCGCGAAGTCGCCGCGCCGGGCACTGAAGTCATCGCGGTGAATCCGACCATGGGGCCGCCGTCGATCGAAGGCTATTACGACGAAGCGCTGGCGACGCCAGGCTTGTTGGCCGAGGTTGCGGCCGGCGAGCGCGAAGGCTGCGACGGTTACGTGATTGCCTGCTTCGGCGATCCGGGTCTCTACGCGGCACGCGAGTTGGCGCGGGGTCCGGTGATCGGCATCGCCGAGGCGGCAATGCACGCGGCCAGCGTGCTGGCGCCTGGCTTCTCCGTGGTGACCACGCTGGCGCGCACCTGCGGCATGGCGTGGCACCTCGCCGAGCGCTACGGCATGAAGCGGTTTTGCCGCAACGTTCGCGCCACCGACGTCGCCGTCCTCGACCTCGACAAGCCTGGCTCGGCGGCGCGCCGCATCATTCTCGACGAATGCCGGCGCGCGCTTGCCGAGGACGGCTCGGACGCGATCGTGCTCGGCTGCGCGGGTATGGCCGAACTGTGCGCGGAGATCGAGGACGCGCTCGGCGCGCCGGTGATCGAAGGCGTGACAGCAGCGGTGAAATGGACCGAGGCGCTGGTCTCGCTGCGTCTTTCGACCGCCAAACGCGGCGACTATGCGCGGCCGCTGGCCAAGCGCTACGACGGCGCGCTGGCATCGTTCAGTCCGGTCGACGCCGATCCGAACCCGCGTGCGCCGCGCGGATCTACCGAAGCTTCCTCGGCAAATGCGCCGGAAAATGCAGGAACGTCCGATTTGGTGCGGGTAAACACTACGGAACCGGGCCGGCACATACATTCAGTGTGACACGCACTATCTGCCCCGGTGTATGGGCGCACCGGGGCGTTTTCGCTACACTGGTCCAACTCGGCGCGGGGTGCCTGAAAGGTTTTTTGTGTTGCTTCAGGCGCTGTTTCCGGTGTTTATTCGGCCGCGCCCACCCCACGTGCATACACGTGAGTTCCACGCGAATTTTACGTAACGTCACCACGCATTCGTCAAACCATGCCACTCGACCCGAACTACCCACGCGATCTGATCGGCTACGGCCGCCACCCGGTGCAGGCCAACTGGCCGGGGCGAGCGCGTGTTGCGGTGCAATTCGTTCTGAATTACGAAGAGGGCGGTGAAAACTGCGTGCTGCACGGCGATCCTGGCTCGGAGCAGTTCCTGTCGGAAATCGTCGGCGCCGCGGCTTATCCGGCTCGCCATATGAGCATGGAGTCGATCTACGAATACGGCTCGCGCGCGGGCGTCTGGCGCATTCTGCGCGAATTCGAAAAGCGCGGCCTGCCGCTCACGGTGTTCGGCGTCGGCATGGCGATCGAACGGCATCCGGAACTGGCGCGCGCGTTCGTGGAGCTCGGTCATGAGATTGCCTGCCACGGCTATCGCTGGATTCACTATCAGGACGTGTCGCCGGAGAAAGAAGCGGAGCACATGCGTCTCGGCATGGAAGCGATCGAGCGCGTGACAGGCGAGCGTCCGCTTGGCTGGTACACCGGCCGTGACAGTCCCAATACGCATCGTCTGGTCGCCGAATACGGCGGATTCCTGTACGACTCCGATTACTATGGCGACGACCTGCCGTTCTGGATGGACGTGGACGTTACCGGTGGCACGACAGTGCCGCAATTGATCGTGCCGTACACGCTCGACACCAACGACATGCGCTTTGCAAGCCCGCAAGGCTTCAACACGGCAGACCACTTCTTCACGTACCTGCGCGATGCATTCGACGTGCTCTACGAAGAGGGCGACGAAGCGCCGAAGATGCTTTCCATCGGCATGCATTGCCGTCTGCTCGGGCGCCCTGGGCGTTTTCGCGCGCTGCAACGTTTTCTCGACCATATCGAACAGCACGATCGCGTGTGGGTGACGCGGCGCGTCGATATTGCGCGCCACTGGCGCGAACATCACCCTTACCAACAAGACAACCGCGGGGCAGCGGCATGAAGGCGATGCAATACACTCTGGACCAACTCAACAGCATCTCGACCGAAGCGTTCGTGGCAACGCTGTCGGGTATTTTCGAGCACTCGCCGTGGGTCGCGGAAATCGCCGCGCAGCAACGGCCTTTCGCCAGTATCGACGAGTTGCATCGCAAGATGTCGAACATCGTCGAAACGGCCGGTGAAGAGAAGCAACTGGCGCTGATCAATGCCCACCCGGAACTCGCCGGCAAGGCCGCGGTGCGCGGCGAACTGACGGCCGAATCCACGCGCGAGCAGAGCGGCGCCGGCCTCGCGCAATGCACGCAGGAAGAGTTCGACAAGCTGCTCGCGCTGAACGCCGCTTATCGCGAGAAGTTCGGTTTTCCATTCATCCTCGCCGTGCGCGGTTATGACCGTCACGGCATCATCGCGAACTTCGAAGCGCGCGTGAACAATAGCCGCGCCGAAGAACTGCGCGCGAGCCTCGATCAGATCTACCGCATCGCACGTTTCAGGCTCGACGACCTGATCGACGCATAAGGCTTAACCACGCGTCGCGGACCTCGAACCGAAACGTTTTTTCAGCACTGGCAAATATCAAGGAAGACAAAAATGGCACTCCCGATTCTCGACCCCAACGCACCGGAATTCACGCGCCGCTATGTGAACCTGGCGGACCCGCGTCTGGGCGCGCAGGCGCTCGAGGCCAGCGACGACTTCTTCGCACCGAAGGAGCGCATGCTGAATCCGGAGCCGGCCGTTTTCATTCCGGGCAAATACGACGACAACGGCAAGTGGATGGACGGCTGGGAAACCCGCCGCAAGCGCGCCAACGGCTATGACTGGTGCGTCGTGAAGCTGGCTCGTCCGGGCGTGATCAAGGGGCTGGATCTCGACACCAGCCACTTCACGGGTAATTTCCCGCCGGCGGCGTCGGTGGAAGCCGCGCGCGTGGTGGACGGCGCGCCGAACCAGTCGACGCAATGGACCGAAATCGTGCCGTCGACCACGTTGCAAGGCAATAGCCATCACTATCACGAAGTCAGCGACACGAACGCTTACACCCACCTGCGCGTGAACATCTATCCGGACGGCGGCATTGCGCGTCTGCGTGTGTATGGTCAGCCGCAAGTCGATTGGGCTGGCGCGAGCCGCACGGAGCAGTTCGATCTGGCTGCGATGGAGAATGGCGCCTATCTCGTCGCGGCTAACAACCAGCACTTCGGCGCAGCGTCGACGATCCTGATGCCGGGCCGTGGCGTGAACATGGGTGACGGCTGGGAAACGCGCCGTCGTCGTGAGCCGGGCAACGACTGGGCGATCGTCGCGCTGGCGCAACCGGGCGTGATCAGGAAAATCGAAGTCGATACGGCGCACTTCAAAGGTAACTTTCCGGACCGCTGCTCGATTCAGGCCGCGTATGTCACGGGCGGCACGGACAGCTCGCTGATCACGCAAGCCATGTTCTGGCCGGTGCTGCTCGGCGAACAGAAACTGAAGATGGACAATCAGCACTATTTCGAAAGCGAGATCGCGGCACTGGGTCCGGTGACGCACGTGCGCTTCAATATCATTCCGGACGGCGGCGTGTCGCGTCTGCGTCTGTGGGGCACGCTCGCATCATGAAAACGCTCGCGATCGAACCGTTGACGAAAGAAGCGTTCGCCGCATTCGGCGACGTGATCGAACTCGAAGGCGCGAAGCAGATCCCGATCAACCTCGGCACGACGATCCGCTATCACGATCTCGCGAAAGTGGATGTCGCCGACGAGAACGGCCGTACGCTCGTGAACCTGTTTCGCGGGCAACCGCGCACGCTGCCGTTCGAAGTGAAGATGCTCGAGCGGCACCCGCTCGGCAGCCAGGCGTTCGTCCCGCTAAACGACAAAGCGTATCTGGTGGTCGTGGCGCCGGCAGGTGAGCTGGACGTGTCGAAGATTCGCGCTTTCGTGACGAGCGGCTGGCAGGGCGTGAACTATGCGAAGGGCGTGTGGCATCATCCGCTGATCGCGTTGGGTGAGGTGAGCGACTTTATCGTCGTCGATCGCGGCGGGGATGGACTCAATCTCAATGAGCAGGATCTCGCCGAGTCGTTGTGGCTCACGGAAGATGCGTTGAGCGCGGTGGCGGTATGAATTTTATCGCTACGGCGTAGCGAGCAGGTTGATTTGAAAGAACCCACAGCATTACCAGTGCTGTGGGTTTTTTGTTTTGGTGGCGAACCACAAAACTAGCGCGACGCCGTCGTTGCGCGTTTAGCTACGTTTGGCGAGAAGCGGCGAATACCCGATTACTTGGCGCACGCATTGCGCCGGGGCAGGCGCGCAAAATTCTGCGGCGCCTATAGCCGGTTTAAGCCCCTCGAATTGCAGGCTCTTCTTCGGCGAGCGCAAAGACGCCATGCCATCGACTCAGGCGTGAAGCTTCTGCTTCCCGGCGGCGTGCCATTGCAACCCAATAAACAACATATATCCTCGACGCCGTACGCCGGCACTCCCAGTGCGTCGATGTCGAAGCGTTCGATGATCAGCGCCCGGCCATCGCGCGCCATCTGCGTGCGCGCGACAGGCGCGACGCCGAGCCGGTCCAGCACGCGCATTGAATAGAGCTCGTTGAAGCCGGGAAACGGCGTGTTGTCGTCCGAGCCCTTGACGATGCGGTGGCTCGTCACGGAGAAACCGACACCAGCCGGCCAATGAAAAGCGGGCTTTCCGCTCACGCGAAAAGCCCGCTTCAAGGTCGCTCGATTCTTCGTGACGCCGGGCAGCATGCCCGGCCAGTGGTTACTTCACCGCACCACCTTCAAACCACGCGGCGATCTTCATCCGCTCGTCGTCGGTCATATGCGTCACGTTGCCAAGCGGCATGGCCTTCAACGTCACGGCTTGCTGATAGATCCGTTGCGCGTTCTGCGAGATCTCATCCGGCGTATCCAGCAGCACGCCGGCAGGAGCGCTCCCCATCATCGTCGGATGCGCGGAGTGGCAAGCCACGCAGCGCTGTTGCAGAACCGGTGCGATATCGGCCACCTTCACCGTCGGCGCGTTCGCGGCTTGCGCTTGCGGCACGATCGGCTTCGGCATGGTCCAGAAGAGCGCGCCGAACATCAACGCGATACCCACCAGCGGCAGATACCACAGCACCTGGCCACGGTGGCGCATCACGAAGAACTGACGAATCAGCGCGCCAGCCAGCATGATGACCAGCAGCACAGCCCAGTTGTACGGATGCGTGTAGGTCATCGCGTAGTGGTTCGACAGCATCGCGAACACCACCGGCAACGTGAAATACGTGTTGTGCACCGAGCGCTGCTTGCCGCGCTTGCCGTAGATCGGGTTCGGCGTGTCGCCCTTGAGCATGGCGTCGACCATCTTGCGCTGGCCCGGAATGATCACGAAGAACACGTTTGCCGACATGATGGTTGCCAGCATCGCGCCCATGATCAGGTAAGCCGCGCGGCCCGCGAAAATATGGCACGCGAGCCACGCCGCGATCAGCACATACACGCCGACGCAGATGCCCAGCACCTTGTCCTTGTTACCGAGGATGCGGCACAGCGAGTCGTACACGATCCAGCCGGCGGCGAGGAAGCCGAGCGCCGCGGCCACAGCGACCACCGGGCCCATATCCAGCACGTTCTTGTCGATCAGGTAAGTGCTCGGCGAGAACAGATACAGCACGGTGAAAAGACCAAAGCCCGACAGCCACGTGGTGTACGAGGGCCACTTCGACCAGTGCAGATCGTCGGGCATTTCCGGCGGCGCGACGGTGTACTTCTGCATGTTGTAGAAGCCGCCGCCGTGCACGTGCCACAACTCGCCGAACACGCCGCGTTTGCGCTGGTTCGGGTCCGTTGGCGGTTTCAGGCTGTTGTCGAGCGCGACGAAATAGAACGATTCGCCGATCCATGCAATCGCGGCGATGACGTGGAACCAGCGAATCGCCAGATTCAACCAGTCTGTGATAAAGCCTTCCATGAAACTCCTCCACTTCTGATTCGTTGTACACGCAACGACGTTGGGTGCCTTTCTGAACCCGGCGAGCGGGTTGTCGGCAGACAAAACGTCGCTGCGCAGACTGCGGGGTGCCCACAAGGGGCCATCTTTCGGTGCCAGGCCCTGAGGACGAAAGACGCGGTGCGCTCAGTTCGCACGCGCCGTTTTTTATTGGCTCGTCGGGTCGGATCGGGTTCGCTGGAACCGCATGTGTTCGATTGCGTTTCGCGGGTACTCGCGTGAGTCTGCGCGAGCATCTGCGCAATGCAATCGAGCGCGATCGGCAGGTGGCGCGAACTCGACCTCGATTTCCCAACACCTCGTGGCAGATATGTCCTTAGCTGCCGCGATAGGTGCTGTACGACCACGGCGACACCAGCAACGGCACGTGATAGTGCGCGCCGGCATCGGCCACGCCGAAGCGCAGCACGACACGATCGACGAAACGCGGCTCCGGAACCTTCGTGCCGATCGACGCGAAGTAGTCGCCGGCGCCGAACACGAGTTCGTATTCGCCCGCGACTAGCGCGTCGCCTTCGAGCAGCGGCTGGTCGCAACGACCGTCGTCATTGGTGGTGGTGGTTTTGAGCGCGCGGCGCGTATCGCCTGAGAGCGCGAAGAGTTCGACCTTGATGCCCGCGCCGGGACGGCCGTTCGCGGTGTCGAGCACATGGGTAGTGAGCTTTCCCATTCGCAATTTTCCTTATGTGAATGCGAGGTTTCGGCGGCAGCCCGATCCAGATACGTTTGCGGCGGATCGAGGCTCCACGTCAGTGGCTACATACCCGTCGGCGAATTGAAGCGAGCGCCGTGGCAGCCATTGTAAAAAGGTTGTTCCATTCAGCGCGCGCGAGATAGGAAAGATAATAGCTGGCGCATGACAGACAGCCTGCTGAAAGCCATAACGAGCGGGTTTTCCCGACCTTTACGCTGCATTTGTCTTACCGGCGGATCGTACCGGCGCCAAAAAAGGCCCACTATATCGGCAGCGTGAGGTTGGGTATCGCATTGGCGTGAGTTGTCAGCATTATTTTGGCCGTCGAAGGTTACGTCTGTGCGTTGCAGCAAACAGGAATCGATGACGAACCAGCCGCAACGCACCCCGAAGACGGCGGAAACACGCTGGGTAACCGGGCCAACGGCGTTCGACGGGACGCGGCGGCACGGTGGCGTGCCGTCACATCGCGTTCGAACGGCTTTGCACGGAAGCAATGAAGCGGAGAAACGAATGACGATGGAACAGACGGCCAATCAAACGAATAAGCCGAAGAAAACGATGCTGGTCAAGCACGCAGACGTGCTGGTCACGATGGACGGCGACCGGCGCGAACTGCGCGACGGCGGCCTGTATATCGAAGACAACCGCATCGTCGCGGTCGGCCCGACGGCGGAACTGCCGCAAACCGCCGACGAAGTGCTGGATATGCGCGGGCATCTGGTGATTCCGGGTCTCGTGAACACGCACCACCACATGTATCAGAGCCTGACGCGCGCGATTCCTGCCGCGCAGAACGCCGAGTTGTTCGGCTGGCTGACCAACCTCTACAAGGTGTGGGCAAACCTCACGCCGGAGATGATCGAAGTCTCGACGCTCACAGCCATGGCCGAGCTTTTGCTGTCCGGTTGCACGACTTCGAGCGACCATTTGTATATCTATCCGAACGGCAGCCGGCTCGACGACAGCATCGCCGCAGCGCGCCGGATCGGCATGCGTTTTCACGCGGCGCGCGGCAGCATGAGCGTGGGGCAGAAAGACGGCGGACTGCCGCCGGATTCGGTGGTGGAACGTGAAGCGGACATTCTGAAGGATACGCAGCGTCTGATCGAGACGTACCACGACGAAGGGCGTTACGCGATGTTGCGCGTGGTGGTTGCGCCGTGCTCGCCGTTCTCGGTGAGTCGCGATCTGATGCGCGAATCGGCGGTCATGGCGCGGCAGTACGGCGTGTCGATGCATACGCACCTGGCGGAGAACGTCAACGACATCGCGTATAGCCGCGAGAAGTTCGGTATGACGCCGGCGGAGTATGCGGAAGACCTCGGCTGGGTCGGTCACGATGTGTGGCACGCGCACTGCGTGCAACTCGACGACGCGGGCATCGAACTGTTCGCGCGCACCGGCACTGGCGTCGCGCATTGTCCGTGTTCGAACATGCGGCTCGCGTCGGGCATCGCGCCGGTCAAGCGCATGCGTTTGGCGGGCGTGCCGGTGGGCCTGGGTGTCGACGGTTCAGCGTCGAACGACGGTGCGCAGATGGTCGCCGAAGTGCGTCAGGCGCTGCTGCTGCAGCGGGTCGGCTTCGGGCCGGATGCGATGACCGCGCGTGAAGCGTTGGAGATTGCGACGCTCGGCGGCGCGAAGGTGCTCAACCGCGACGATATCGGCGCGCTGGCGCCAGGCATGGCGGCGGACTTCGTATCGTTCGACCTGCGCCAGCCGCTCTTTGCGGGCGCGTTGCATGACCCGGTCGCGGCGCTGGTGTTCTGCGCGCCGTCGCAGGTGAGCTACAGCGTGATCGGCGGCAAGGTGGTCGTGAAGGAAGGGCAATTGACGACGCTGGAACTCGGGCCGGTCATCGAGCAGCACAACCGGTTGGCGAAGACGCTTTACGAAGCGGCGGCGTAAAAAGAAGAGAGAACGAAGAAGCAAGCACCATGAAGGCAAGGCTGCCGGCGGCGACACACGCGGCCGCCGGCAACCGGCAAAACAACTGATTAAGGCTTTTCGATCAACGTCTTGGTCGCTTCGGCGACCAGACTGCGCAGCCAGCGCACTTCGTCGGAGTAATGCACGCGCTCGTGCCACAGCTGGTAGTACTGCATCGGCGGGAAATCGAGCGGTGCGGGCACGACGGTGAGCAGCAGGAACTTGGCGTAGTAATCGGCAAAGAGGCGCGTCGTCGTAAAGATCAGGTCGGACTTGATCAGCACGTACGGCGCCAGATTGAAGTACGGCAAGGTCACAACCACGTGACGCTTTAACCGCTCGCGCGCGAGGTGCACGTCGATCGCGCCGCGCTGGCCCACCGAATAAGGAGTAGGCGCGAGATGCGGAGCGTTCAGGTACTGGTCGAGCGTGAGCCCGCCGCGTTTGGCGAACGGATGCGTGTTGCTCATCAGGCAGACGATCTGATCGACGAACAGGTTCGACAGGTGCAACTGCTCGGGCGGCTCAGGCCAGTTGCCGACCACGATGTCGAGCTTGCCGTCTTCGAGCGCGAGTTCGTAGTCGAAGGCCGGCCCGAGCGAATGAAACTCGAGCGTCGCGTTCGGCGCGGCCTGGCGAAAGCGTTCGACCACCGTCGGCACGAACAGCACGTTCAGATAGTCCGGGCAGCCGATCCGGTAGCAACGGATGGAAGTGGCCGGATCGAAGTTGTGCTGCTGGAACTTGATGCGTTCGATCTCGCGCAGCGCGTTCTGCACCGGTTCGAGCAGGCGCAGACCGTATTCCGTCGGCACCATGCCGGATTTGCCGCGTACCAGCAGCGGGTCGCCGGTGATGTCGCGCAAACGGCGCAGCGCCGCGCTGATGGCGGGTTGCGATTGATTCAGTTTGACGGCCGCGCGCGTGACGCTGCGTTCCATCAACAGGGTATGCAAGACGCGTAATAGGTACGTATCGATCGCCTCGCGTTGCTGACTCATGACTTCTCCGAAATATATGTTCTGGCTGATCGAGCGGGCGTGGGTGTATATGACTTTTAATATGAACACAAAGCCGCGTCAAGAGTGGGATACCCGCAGAGCACGCTGCGGCGCGGGTTTGCGGGAATTTTGATGGCTCGACTGACTGGGTCGAATTAGGTATTGTCATCCGGTTGTGGTGACGGATCGTCTGCCGGCAAGGTGGGCGGACGCGCTGAAACCGGCAGTCACTGGCGTACTACGGAATCACATGAGCGACTCTTCTTATAGCGACGGCGCCGCCGCGCAGCCGGCACACAGGCCGGAACAGACGGCGCCCCGGCTGGTGCTCCAGGGCATCACCAAACAATATCCGGCCGTGCGAGCCAACGACGACGTCACGTTGATCGTCGCGCCGGGCGAAATCCATGCCGTGCTCGGCGAGAATGGCGCCGGCAAAAGCACGCTGATGAAAATCATCTACGGCGCGGTGCGGCCCGACGCCGGCGAGATTCGCTGGGAAGGCGAGGTGGTCGAGATTGGCAGTCCGGCAGCGGCGCGCAAGCTGGGTGTCGGCATGGTGTTCCAGCACTTTTCGCTGTTCGAGACGCTCACGGTCGGCGAAAACATCGCGCTCGCACTCGACGAACCCTTCGATCTGAAGACGCTCTCGAAGCGTATCCGCGAAGTCTCCGCCGACTACGGCCTCGATATCGACCCGCAGCGTCACGTGCATAGCCTGACCGTGGGCGAGCGGCAACGCGTCGAGATCGTGCGCTGCCTGCTGCAGAACCCGCGTCTGCTGATCATGGACGAACCGACTTCGGTGCTGACACCGCAAGCGGTCCGCAAGCTGTTCGAGACGCTGCGACGCCTCGCCGCCGAAGGCTGCAGCATCCTGTACATCAGCCACAAGCTCGACGAAATCCAGGAACTGTGCGACACCGCGACGGTGATGCGCGGCGGCCGCGTGACCGGTCATGTGAAGCCGAAGGGCGAAACCCACGCGTCGCTCGCGCAATTGATGGTCGGTCATTCACTGCCGGACTACACGCGTCGCGAGCACAAGCCGGGCGCGGTGCTGCTCGACGTGAAGCAGCTCTCGGTGGAAAGCGACGACCCGTTCGGCACCTCGCTGCGTGATGTGTCATTCAGCGTGCATGCGGGCGAGATCTTCGGTATCGCGGGCGTGTCGGGCAACGGACAGGCGGAATTGCTGTCGGCCCTGTCGGGCGAAAAGCGGGGCGTGCGCGCCGACGCCGTCACGATTTGCGGCAAGGCGGCGGGACGCCTCGGCGCGGGCGGGCGGCGCGCGCTCGGCTTCGGCTTCGTGCCGGAAGAGCGCCTCGGCCGCGGCGCGGTACCGGCCATGACGCTGTCGGAAAACGCGCTGCTCACCGCGCATCGTCAGCAGATGGTGAGCTCGGGCTGGATCAAGGCGGGCGCGATGCGGGCGTTTGCGAAACGCTGCATCGAGGCGTTCGACGTGCGCTGCGGCGGCTCCGAAGCGCTCGCGCAAAGTCTTTCTGGCGGCAACCTGCAGAAGTACATCATGGGCCGTGAGATTCTGCAGGCGCCCAAGGTGCTGGTGGTCGCGCAGCCTACGTGGGGCGTCGACGTCGGCGCGGCGGCGTTCATTCGCCAGCAACTGCTCGACCTGTCGGCGCGCGGTGTGGCGATCCTGGTGATCTCGGAGGAGTTGGAAGAGTTGTTCGACATCTGCGATCGCATTGCGGTGCTCGCCGGCGGCAGACTCTCGCCGGTGCGCGCCACGGGGGCGACCAATGCCGAGGAAATCGGCCGCTGGATGGCGGGCCTGTTTGGCGACCGCGAAGGCGCGGCGCCATCCGCGGAACAGCCGGCGCATGCCTGATCCGACTTCTGCCGCGCACGCGCGGCGGGTCGCCTGGCATGAGAACCAGAACCATAAGCAGAACCCAGATAAGCACACGCTACCCATGATCCTTCCGTATCGACTCGAAGCACGCACGACGCCCTCGCGCACCATGCAGCTCGCCGTGCCGCTGATCGCCGCGTTGCTCACGCTCGCGATCGGCTTTCTGATTTTCAGCCTCGTCGGCCGTGATCCGTTGCAGGCCATGCACGCGTTTTTCATCGAGCCGCTCTCCAGCGTGAACGGCTGGTCCGAGCTGCTGCTGAAGGCGTCGCCGCTGTGCCTGATCGGCCTCGGGCTTGCTATCGGCTATCGCGCCAATGTGTGGAACATCGGCGCCGAAGGGCAGATGCTGCTCGGCGGCATCGCCGCGAGCGGCGTCGCGATCTATTTCGATCAGGCCACCGGCTGGTGGATTTTGCCGACCATGATGATCGCCGGCGTGCTCGGCGGCATGGCGTGGGCGGCGATTCCGGCGCTGCTCAAGAGCCGCTTCAACACCAACGAGATTCTCGTCAGCCTGATGCTCACGTATGTGGCCACGCAACTGCTGATCTATCTGGTGAGCGGCCCGTGGCGCGACCCGCAGGGCATGAACTTCCCGCTCTCGGAGATGTTCAGCGGCGACGCGCTCTATCCGACTTTCTCCGGCGACTGGCACATCAAATGGCTGCGCGGCACGCGCCTGAACGCCTCGGTATTCGTCACGCTGATCGCAATTCCGCTCGTGTGGGTCTTCATGCGCAAGAGCTTCGCGGGCTATCGCATGAACGTCGGCGGTCTCGCGCCGCTCGCCGCGCGCTACGCCGGCTTCTCCGACAAGAAAACCATCTGGACCTCGCTGCTGATCAGTGGCGGCCTCGCGGGGCTCGCCGGCATGGGGGAGATCGCCGGCCCGATCGGACAATTGCAGGCCACGTGGTCGCCGGGTTACGGCTTCACGGCGATCATCGTCGTGTTCGTTGGACGGTTGCATCCGCTCGGCATCGTGCTCGCGAGCCTGCTGATGGCGTTGCTGTATCTCGGCGGCGAAGCGGTGCAGACCTCGATGCAACTGCCGCAGGCGCTCTCCGGCGTGTTCCAGGGGCTGTTGCTGTTCTGCCTGCTGGGTGCCGACCTGTTCGTGAACTACCGTGTGCGCCGCCGCTCCCTGGCCGCCCAGGTTCACTGACCGGTTCGCCGACATTCGCTCATTGCTCACTGATTTTTGCGCCGGATCTCCATGGACATTCAACAAGCCAGCTCGCTCACTTCGAGCGCCGTCACCGCCGCGATTCCGCTGATGTTCGCGGGCGCGGGCGAACTCGTCACCGAAAAATCGGGCGTCCTCAACCTCGGCGTCGAAGGCATGATGCTGATGGGCGCGGTGACCGGCTACGCGGTCACCGCGATCACCGGCAACCCGTGGCTCGGCGTGCTCGCCGCGATCGGCGCCGGTCTCGCCATGTCGCTGCTGTTCGCCTTTCTCACGCTCACCATGCTCGCCAACCAGGTCGCCACCGGCCTCTCGCTGACCATCTTCGGCATTGGTCTTTCGGCGTATGTCGGTAAGCCCTACACGTCGGCCGCGGTGCGCGCGACCATCGACACGTGGACCATTCCCGGCCTCTCGAAGATTCCGGTGCTCGGACCCGCGTTCTTCAGCCTCACGCCGCTCGATTACCTCGCGTTCCTGATGTTCGCGGTGATCGGCTGGTTCCTGTACCGCACTCGCGCGGGTCTCGTCCTGCGCTCGGTCGGCGAGTCGCCGCAAGTCGCGCATTCGGTCGGCTTTCCAGTGGTCGGCGTGCGCTACGGCGCGGTGGCTTTCGGCGGCGGTATGGCCGGGCTCGCGGGCGGTTATTATTCGATCGTCAATCTGCACCTGTGGCAGGAGCAGCTCACTTCGGGCCGCGGCTGGATCGCGCTCGCACTGGTCGTGTTCGCGACGTGGCGCCCGGGGCGCCTGCTGATCGGTGCGCTGCTGTTCGGCGCCGTGACCGGCCTGCAGTTCTACGCCCAGGCGATCGGCGTGCCGGTGCCGACGCAATTCCTCGCGATGCTGCCTTACGTCGCGACGGTCGTCGTGCTGGTGCTGATCTCGCGCAATCCGAACACGATTCGTCTGAATGCGCCCGCATCGCTGGGCAAGCCGTTTTTCTCGGCGGGCTGACCGACCATCGACCCGACGTTTCACATCATTCGACAAACACGACAGGAGAAAACATGAAGAGAAGAAATCTGCTGACCGCTTTCGCATGGGGCGCGGCCTCGCTCGCGCTCGCCGCGCCGCTCGCGCAAAGCGCGCAGGCCGCCGATGCGCCGGGCGTCGCGTTCGTCTACCTCGGCAATCCGGGCGATGCCGGCTGGACCTTCGCGCACGATCAGGGCTCGAAGGAAGCGGAAGCGAAGTTCGGCAGCAAGGTCAAGATCACGCGCATTGAAAACGTGCCGGAATCGGCCGACTCCGAGCGCGTGTTCCGCGATCTGGCGAACAAGGGCAACAAGATCATCATCGGTTCGAGCTTCGGCTATCAGGACTTTGAACTGAAGGTCGCGAAGGATTTTCCGGACACCGTTTTCCTGCACGCAACCGGCTACAAGAAGGCGCCCAACTTCGGCACCTATGACGTGCGCATGTACCAGGGCGCTTACCTCGCGGGCGTCGCCGCGGGTTACGTGACGAAGACCAACACGCTCGGCTTCGTGGCTTCGGTGCCGATTCCGGAAGTGATCCGCAACATCAACGCGTACACGCTCGGCGCGCGTTCGGTGAACCCGAAGGTGCATACCAAGGTCATCTGGATCAACAGCTGGTTCGATCCGGGCAAGGAAAAGCAGGCGGCTGAAACGCTGATCGGCCAGGGCGCCGACGTGCTGCTGCAAAACACCGATTCGAGCGCCACGCTCGCCACGGCGTCGGCCAAGCACGTGCACGCGTTCGGCTGGGATTCGGATATGAAGAAGTTCGGTCCCGACGCGCACCTCGGTTCGGTGGTCGCGCACTGGGGCGTGTACTACAACGCGGCGATCCAGCAGGTGCTGGACGGCAAGTGGAAGAACGATCCAGTGTGGTGGGGCATTCCGCAGAAGGCCGTCAACCTCGAAGATCTGAACACGTCCGCGATTCCGGCCGACGCGCAGAAGCAGGTTTCGGCCAAGCGTGACGAACTGGCCGGCGGCAAGTGGGACGTGTTCACCGGTCCGATCAAGGACCAGTCCGGCGCGGTGAAGGTGCCGGCCGGCAAGACGCTGACCGATCCGGAACTGCAACGTCTGAACTGGTACGTGGAAGGCGTGGACGGGTCGCTGCCGAAGTAACTGCGTTCGTGGCGTAGCGGCGTCAGCAAGCGGCGCCAGAAGGTCGACCAGGCGGCGGTCTCAGCAACCGCTGCTTTAGAGCGCTGCGTCCAGTTCGGACGCAGCTTTTTTTTACTTCGGATTTTTCCCGCTGGACATCGCCGGCTCTCGCCGGCCCTAGGTCAGTCGATGCGCAAGCCGACCTTGATCGTCACCTGCCAATAAGCCACCTTGTCGTTTTCGATCTGGCCCCGAGTCTCCGTCACTTCGAACCAGTGCAGATTGCGCAGCGTTTTCGACGCTTTGGCAATGGCTGTGCTGATGGCGTCGTCGATCGATTTGGTCGACGAGCCGGTCAGTTCGATCTGTTTGTAGACGTGTTCTGACATGAACTTCCTCCTTTGATCTTCGTTGGTGTTCAAAAAGTATAGGCAACGCCAGCGCCGCGAACGGCCCTCGCTCGAGCAAGTCATTCCGCACATGCCGTGCCCGCTATACCGCGGCCAGACGCGGCCGTTATCATGTCCGCGCAACTCAATCTGAAATCCGACGAGGTTCGAAAGTGGAAATTGGTTTTTGCGGTCCCGGTTTGATGGGCGCGCCGATGATCCGGCATCTGCTGCGCGGGGGGCATACCGTGCATGTCTGGAATCGCACGCGTGCCAAGGCGGAAGCGTTGCAGGCGGACGGTGCTCAGGTGGTCGACACGCCGCGTGAACTCGCGGCGCGGTGTGAGGCGGTGCTGCTGTGCGTCGCCGACGCGGCCGCGGTCGAAGAAACCGTTTTCGGCGCGTCGGGCCTTTTGAGCGGGGATGCGCCGGTAGCGGGCCGTTTGCGCTGGATCGTCGATCACTCCAGCATTCCGCCAGCCGCGACGCGCGCTCTCGCGCAGCGTGCGGCGGCGCTGACGGCGGTTCGCACGGCCGGAAGTGTGGACGGGGGCGCAGGTATGGGCGAGGACGCGGGTGTGGGCGACGGCGCACGTGGAGCAAGGGACGCCGGTACAGGCGCACGTGCAGGTGCAGACCCACGCACAGGCGCTCACGAGAACACCGGCGCCGGCGCGAACCCGAACGCGGTCGAAAGTGCGGCGGCCGGCAGCATCGGCTGGATCGACGCGCCGGTTTCAGGCGGCGTGGCCGGCGCCACCGCCGGCACGCTGGCCATCATGGCAGGCGGCGCCGCGGCGGACATCGAGGCCGTCAAACCGCTGCTCGGCGCCTACGCGTCGCGTGTCACGCACATGGGCGAAGTCGGCGCGGGCCAGACCGCCAAACTGTGCAATCAGACCATCGTCACGGCGACTCTGGCGGCGATCGCCGAGGCGGTCAGCCTCGCGCAGCGCAGCGGGCTCGACGCCTCCCGGCTGACCGAAGGTCTCGCCGGCGGCTGGGCCGATTCGGTGCTGTTGCAGATTTTCGTGCCGCGCATGACGCAAAGCGGCCTCGCACCGGTCGGCGCGTTCCGGACCTTTCAAAAGGACATCGACACGGTGGCGGCGACGGCGTACGAGACCGGCACGCCGATGCCGGTCTCGTCGACGGTCCAGCAATTACTGCGACTGGGGGCGGCGATGGGTCTCGGCGAGGCCGACCTGTCGGCCTTCATCGACGTTTTGCAGACGCCGCGCGGTGTCCAAAACCCGTAGCGCGACGGGCGCGCGGGTTGAAATCACGATAACCTGCTAAAATATTGGGTTTTTCGCCGATATCACATTCAAAGGGACGCGCCGTGCTGTCTACCGCCAATATCACCATGCAATTCGGGCCAAAGCCCCTCTTCGAGAATATCTCGGTCAAATTCGGGGGAGGGAATCGCTATGGCCTGATCGGTGCGAACGGCTGCGGTAAGTCCACCTTCATGAAGATTCTGGGCAGCGACCTGGAGCCGAGTTCGGGTAACGTCATGCTCGAGCCGAACATCCGACTCGGTAAGCTGCGCCAGGATCAGTTCGCGTACGAAGACGTGCGCGTGCTCGACGTCGTGATGATGGGTCACGCCGAAATGTGGGCCGCCATGACCGAGCGTGACGCGATCTACGCGAACCCCGACGCGACGGACGACGATTACATGCACGCCGCCGAACTCGAAGCGAAGTTCGCCGAATACGACGGCTACACGGCCGAAGCACGCGCGGGCGAACTGCTGCTTGGCATCGGCATCGCGATCGAAGACCACAACGGCCCGATGAGCAACGTCGCTCCAGGCTGGAAGCTGCGCGTGCTGCTCGCGCAGGCGCTGTTCTCGAAGCCGGACGTGCTGCTGCTGGACGAGCCGACCAACAACCTGGACATCAACTCGATCCGTTGGCTGGAAGATGTGCTCAACCAGTACAACTCGACGATGATCATCATCTCGCACGATCGCCACTTCCTGAACCAGGTCTGCACGCACATGGCCGACATGGACTTCGGCACGCTGAAGGTTTATCCGGGCAATTACGACGACTACATGCTGGCGAGCACGCAGGCGCGCGAGCGTCAGCAGAACGCCAACGCGAAGGCGAAGGAACGTGTCGCCGACCTGCAGGACTTCGTGCGCCGCTTCTCGGCGAACAAGTCGAAGGCGCGTCAGGCCACCAGCCGTTTGAAGATGATCGACAAGATCAAGATCGAGGAATTCAAGCCGTCGTCGCGGCAGAATCCGTTCATCCGCTTCGAGTACGAGAAGAAGCTGCATAACATCGCGGTGGTGGCCGAGAAGATCTCGAAGAAGTACGAGCGCACCATCTTCAACGACTTCAGCATCAGCGTGCAGCCGGGCGAGCGTATCGCGATCATCGGCGAGAACGGCGCGGGCAAGACCACGCTGCTGCGTTCGCTGCTCGGCAAGCTGCAACTCGATCACGGCACGGTGAAGTGGGCGGAGAATGCGAACATCGGCTACATGCCGCAGGACACGTACGAAGAATTTCCGGACGACATCACGTTGATGGAGTGGATCGACGGCTATCGCCAGGAAGGCGACGACGAACAGATGGTGCGCGGCACGCTCGGCCGGCTGCTGTTCAATGCCGACGACATCCGCAAGTCGGTCAAGGTGCTCTCCGGCGGTGAGAAGGGCCGCATGATCTGGGGCAAGCTCATGCTGGGCCGCCACAACGTGCTGCTGATGGACGAGCCGACCAACCACATGGACATGGAGTCGATCGAGTCGCTGCAGATCGCGCTCGACAAGTTCGAAGGCACGCTGATTTTCGTCTCGCACGACCGTGAGTTCGTGAGCGGCCTCGCGAACCGGATCATCGAGGTGAAGACGGATGGCACGCTGAACGACTTTGGCGGTAATTACGAAGACTTTTTGTTGAGCCA
>NZ_JARESX010000077.1:0-31332 GCF_046026435.1 Paraburkholderia sp. RL17-381-BIF-C
TGAGTACTTCGGAGAGCGGCCGTGCCGGATGCTTCGGCATGGGCCGCTCGCGTTGGATCCTCGCGAGACCCGTCAAAATCCGTGGTTGCGCTCACAACCGATCGCGCACGCGATCGTGCCCACAGCGCCAATCACGCCTACGCCGATGCCCAATCCAGCCCCTAGTCCAAACGTTTCGAGCGTAGTCGAGCAACCTTGCAATCCGCTGGTTCCCGCGAGCGCGGCGATCAACAGCAGCCACCTCACATTTGCTCCTGATACCGGGATCTGGCGTACGCGACAATTCATGTTCTGGTTTCCTTTCTTGTCCCACTCTTAATATCAAAACGACAAAGCAGCCTTGCTGCGCATGTTAGAGCTCGAGTCCCGGTTGCCAAAACGGGATTAGATAGCCTTAAGGCGAAGCGCTTACTAAAGCTTTCTTGCCGGGTAGATATTTGCCTGTCAGCGCAAAGGCATGACGTGAGGTTACGCGTCTTCACGAATGACCATTTTGCGATGACTGGCGGGGATCATGGACTCCTTACGATATCCTCCGTAACGTTCCAAAAGCCTTCTTCAAAGGGCGCGGATCACGTTGTGACCCGCGCCCGATCTACTGCGCTACTGCGGCAGCGCGTACGCGATCACATAATCGCCAAGCTTGGTGCCGAACGACCCGTGGCCGCCCGCGGCGATCAGGATGTACTGGCGGCCATCGATCGAATAGCTCATCGGCGTGGCCTGGCCGCCCGCGGGCAGACGCGCGCGCCACACTTCCTTGCCGTTGTTGACATCGAACCCGCGGATATAGTTGTCCGCGGTCGCACCGATGAACGCGACGCCGCCCGCCGTCACGATCGGCCCGCCGAGCATCGGCATGCCCATCTTGAACGGCAGCGGAATCGGCGAACTGTCGCGCACTGTGCCGATGCGCTTCTTCCACACGATCTCGTTGGTCTTCAGATCGATCGCCGAAATATAGCCCCACGCCGGCTGTTTGCATGGCAGACCGAGCGGCGAGAGGAACGGGTTCAGCGTCACGCCGTACGGCAAGCCATATTGCGGCTGGATGCCCGCTTCCGTGCCGCTGCCTTTTGCGCCCGGTTCCGGCTCCGTCGGATTGCCGGGGCCGCGCGGGATCAGACGGGAGACGAAGGGCAGGGCGATCGGATTGGCGATGGCGAGCTGACGATCGGTGTCGACGGCAATGCCGCCCCATTCGAACATGCCGAGGTTGCCTGGAAACACCAGCGTGCCTTGCAGCGAAGGCGGCGTGAACGTGCCTTCATACCGCAGCTTGTGGAACATCACGCGGCACACGAGCTGGTCGAACATCGTCGCGCCCCACATGTCGGCGTCGGTGAGCAGGTTCTTTGGACGGAACGTGAGATCGGAAAACGGCTGCGTGGGCGAAACATGATCGCCGGGCGCGGCGCCCTGCGGCACCGGCGTTTCGGGCGCGGGCACGACCAGCGCGCCGGTACGGCGGTCCAGCACGAACAGGTTGCCGGTCTTGGCGGGCGCATACACGACCGGTACGGTCTTGCCGTCCTTGCCGGTAATATCGGCGAGCGTGGGCTGCGAGGGCTGGTCCATGTCCCACAGATCGTGGTGCGCGGTCTGGTAGAACCACGCCAGCTTGCCCGTCGACGCATGCAGCGCCAGCAGGCCGCTCGCATAGCGCTCCTGCAAGGCCGTGCGGTTACCACCCCAGATGTCCGGCGTCGTCACGCCCATCGGCAAATAGATGAGGTCGAGTTTCGCGTCGTAGGCGGAGGGCGCCCACGAGTTCGGCGAATTGATGGTGTAGTTTTCGCCCGCGCCCGGAATCTTGTTCGGGTCTTGCGCGCCCGGATCGAATGCCCACAGCAACTGGCCGGTGCGCACGTCGAAGCCGCGGATCACGCCGGAAGGCTCGCGCGTCGAGAAGTTGTCTTCCACCGCGCCCGCCACGATGATTGCCGTGTTCGTCACGATCGGCGGCGAGGTCGGCTCGTACATGCCCGGCGTCGTGACCGGCTGCGCGTGTTGCAGATCGAGGTCGCCGTTGTTGCCGAAGCCCGCGCAGCGCTCGCCCGTCTGCGCATCGAGCGCGTACAGGTGGCCGTCGTTGACAGGCAGATAGATGCGGCGCGTACACGCGCCATTGGCCGCGGACGCCACCGTGGCTGCCGCGGCGGCGTCGCTCGTGGGCGTGGCGGGCTGCACGGTCGTGGCGCTGGCCGAGAGGTCGAGATACGACACGCCGCGACAGGTCACGTGCTGGAACGACGGGTCGGCCCGCAGCTTCGGATCGAACTTCCATTTCTGCTCACCCGTCTTTGCATCGAGCGCGAACAGGATCTGGTGAGGCGAGCACAGATACAGCAGATTGCCGATCTTGATCGGCGTGACTTCATTGGTGATTTCGACGGGGTCGTTCGGACCTTTCATGTCGCCGGTGCGGAAGGTCCAGGCCACCTGCAGGTTCTTGACGTTCTCGGGCGTGATCTGCTGCAGCGGCGAATAGCGCGTGCCTTCCTGGGTGCGGCCATACGCGGGCCAGTCGGACGGATCGATACCGTTCGGGTTGGCCGCGGGCGTCGTGGCCGCCGCGCTCAGCGTGCCGTTGAGCGTCTGCGGATCGTTGAAGCTCGCATAGACGAGCACGCCGGCCCAGATCACGAGCGCGCCGATGAGCGACGTCACGCCGAGCTTGCGCGGCGCGTCGAGGCGCCGGCTCACGAGCAGCAACAGCCACACGCCGAACACGACGAGCACGCCGGAGCGCGGCGCGAGCGCCCAGAAGTCGGGGCCCGACTCCCACAGCGCCCAGACCGCAGTGCCGACTAGCACAAGCGCGTAGAGCGCGAGCGCCGCGGCGCTGCGACGGTACAGCAGCCAGCTCACACCGAGCAGCACGATGCCGGTCACGACGTAATACGCGGAGCCGCCGAGCGAGAGCAGCCATGCCCCGCCTATCAGCAGATAGAGCGCGGTGAGCGCAGTGAACAGCAACGTGATGACGGCGATGAAACCCGGCGATGTCGATTGTCTGTACATGGTGACCTCAATCTTTTTCTTAAGGTGCCGCTTGCATCGCCTGTTACGCGATGCCCGCAGCGCTCATACGCCGACGCGAACGCAAGCGCGGCATCCGGCCGGTTCGCCGCGCTCGTGCAGGGCGGTAAAACAGTCACGCAAACACCTGCATTACCCCAATGTTGGACGGCCCGCGATCCGCAGGCGGCCCGGTTCGATTCCGACGGGGCCGCGAACGCCGCGAAGGTGCGGTGCCCGCCGTCTTTCAACTGCCGTCTTTCAATTTATGCAACCGTACCGCACAAGGAGGGGCGCGCGTTCAAATTGTAGGTTGTAGGCGGCGAAGTGCATCAAGCATCACGTGGCCGACTCGGCATGGCGATGCGCCGCCGCTTCCTGCCCGAATGCAGCCGACGCTGTGGCTCCAGCACTTCTGCACGCGCCCAAGTTCGCGCCCACGAAGCGCTCGCGCGAGCCTAAACTACGCATTCCGTCAGCCCTCCCGGACTCATGCCTCCTCGCAAAGACCCTCGCGCCCGGCCGCTTGCCTCGTCCCCCGCACCGGGCGGCGCTGACGCGTTGCAAGATCCGGTCCTGCTGCGCCGGCTGCTGCGCGCCAAGGACCGCATGGACGCCGCGTCGCACGAGGCTTGGCCCGTCAAGCGCCTTGCCGAGGTGAGCGGCGTCACGCAAGCTCATTTCGCGCGCTCCTTCAAGCGGGCCTTCGGGGTTCCGCCGCACCGCTACCTGCTGACGCGCCGCATCGAGCAGGCCGTCACCCTGTTGCGCGACACCGGGCTCAGCATCACGGAAATTGCCTTTGCCACCGGCTGGGAGAGCCTGGGGACCTTCGGCAGAATCTTCCACGACATCACCGGGAAAAGCCCCAGCGCCATGCGCGTCGAGAGCCAGGCCAACATGCCGCGACTTGACCGCATGCCCGCCTGCGTGGCGAAGGCCGCGCAGCGCCCCGATCTCACCACCGCAGTTTCGGAGAAGCGCCGCCGCGCGGCCGACGATACAGTCTGGCCATCAACCAGGGAGGTGTCATGAACGAGGGTATCAATGTGGTGGGCCTGTACGTCGACAACCAGGACGAAGCGCTCACTTTCTACGTCGACAAGCTCGGATTTCGTGTCCACACGGACGTGCGCAACGGCGCTTATCGCTGGCTCACGGTCCAGCATCCCGATCAGCCCGCGTTTCAGCTCGGGCTGTTCACACCCGGCCCGCCCATCCACGACGAAGCCACCGCGCAAACCTTGCGCGCCATGGTCGCCAAAGGGGCGATGCCGCCTCTGGTTCTCTCCGTGGACGATTGCCGTGCGAGCTACGCCCGCCTGAAAGCGCGCGGCGTGGAATTCACCCAGGAGCCGGTGGACCGCTTCGGCAGCGTCGATGCCGGTTTTCGCGACCCTGCCGGCAATGGCTGGAAGATGATCCAGGCACCGAGGAACTCGACGTGACGCCAGTAGCGGGATCGTCGTTTCGGGTGGCCGGGTATCCAACGGCGTTGCGCTGGCGGATAAGCGGCGGCACCGTTATTCGCCGGGAACGAGCCTGTGCTGCCGACTCGCATGAGCAGGCGATTGTCTTTGAGAGGGAATGTCGTGATGGGAATTAGCTTGCCCTGCTTATCTGGAAGCATCGACTACAAGCAGGAAGCATAGGCATGCTGCTCGCGCTCAAACTCGTGCTGGTGCCCGCGTTTCTCGCCGCGCTGACGGTGGCGGGCCGCATATGGGGGCCGACGGTGGCGGGGTGGCTCGCGGGGCTGCCGGTCGTTGCCGGGCCGATTGTCTTGCTGCTTGCGCTGGAGCGCGGTTCGCCGTTCGCGGCGCAAGCGTCGGCGGCCTCGATTGCGGCGATCGCCGCATCGGAAGCGTTCAATTTCGCCTACGCGTGGACCTGCCGGCGCTCTGCGTGGCCCCTCGCGCTGGTTGTAGGGATGGTGGGTTGGGTCGGCGTGGCAAGTTTGCTGACGCAGCTTCCCGCCGGCCTCGCATGCGCGGCGGTGGCGGCCTGCGTGGCCGTGGCGGTGTCGCAAAGCGGCTTGCCGCGCGTGAGCGGTCACATACCGGCGGCGCGCCTCGGACTCGGCGACCTCGCTGTGCGCATGCTCGCCGGCGCGCTGCTGACGGTCGCGGTGACCACTCTGTCCGCGTCGATGGGCGCGACATGGAGCGGGCTGCTCTCAGTGTTTCCTTTGCTCGGCATCGTGCTCGCGGTCTCGGCGCAGCGCGCGCACGGCGCGGACTTCGTCGCGTTGCTGATGCGCGGCATGGTGATCGGCCGTGCCTCGTTCGCGGCATTCTTCGCCGTGACCGCGAGCATGCTGCCGCGGTACGGCGTGTGGCTGAGCTTTCTGTGCGCGGCGGTGGTTTCGATCCTCGTGCATGGCGCGACGAGGCGGATGCTCAACGCGACGCGGCCGGCGCAGGTTGCGGCGCGTGAGATCGTGGAGCGGCAGGCGGCGGATTGAGCGCGAGGGTTCGCCGCGACTTGCGGCGCGTCATCGCAGTTCTTAGCCGCTCGTTGCGTTCGGAGCGGTTCAAGGCCCACCTCCGCATGAGCGAAACGACCGCGCACACGTCTCACCCATTTGCCCGATACTGCCAACATGACTTCGCGCGATCAACCCACCACCCGCACAAGAATCGGCCTGATTTCCGATACGCACAACCTCGTACGCCCGGAGGCATTGCGCTATCTCGCCGGTTGCGACGCGATCATCCACGCGGGCGATATCTGCAACCCGGCCGTGCTCGAAGCGCTAACACAAATTGCGCCGGTCACGGCCGTGCGCGGCAACAATGACACCGGCGGCTGGGCCGTGTCGCTGCCGACGCACGTCACGCTCACCGTGCAGCAGGTGGCGATTCTCGTCGTGCACGATATCGCCGATGTGGGCGCCGATCCGCGCAGCCTGGGAATCGGCGTGGTGGTGACGGGCCATTCGCACAAACCGTCGATCAGCGAGCGCGACGGCGTGCTGTTCGTCAATCCGGGCAGCGCCGGGCCACGGCGTTTCAAACTGCCGGTTTCGGCCGCAATCCTGATCGTCGAAGGGGCGAGCGCAAGCGCGAGCTTCGATTCGCTGGTGCCATAAAAAACGGGCCGGCAAATCTTTGCCGACCCGTTCTCACAACTCAGTTTGCGCTAACCGGGGCGCACCGCGTGCTCAGGCACGCGCGGTGGCGGTTGCCGCATAGCCTTCGTCGATCTCCGCGGCTTCACGCTCGCCACGCAGCACGGCATGCGCTTCCGCACGCGTCGCCACGCACGGGCCCGAGCCGAGCAGCGGCTTACGGGCGGTCTCGCGCAGCGCGAGCACCGAGACGACACCGATCAGCGAAGCGCCCATCAGATAGTACGCGGGCATCATCAGATTGCCGGTGCTGTTCACCAGCCACGCCGTGACGAGCGGCGTCGTCCCGCCGAACAGCGACACCGAAATATTGAAGCCGATCGCGAGCGCGCCGTAGCGGATCCTGGTCGGGAACAGCGCCGGCAGCGCCGACGGCATCACGCCGGTAAAGCACGACAGCAGCACGCCGAGAATCATCAGGCCGCCGAACACCGGCAGCACCGTGCCCATGCGGATCAGCAGCAGGGCGGGAATCGACAGCGCGAACAGACCCACGCAACCGAACAGCATGACCGGCTTGCGGCCGATCGTGTCGGACAGGCGGCCGGCGGCGAGCGTCATCGGCATCATCAGCACCATGACGAGCAGCACGAGGAACAGGCCATGCGTTTCGTTGAAGTGCAGCGTGGCCGACAGATAGCTCGGCAGATACGAAAGCGCCATGTAATCAGTGACGTTGAAGATCAGCACGAGGCCAACGCACAGCAGAAGCGGCTTCCATTGCTGCATGAGCAATTCGCGGAACGACTGCTTGGGCAGCGCCTTGTCTTCGGCTTCGCGTTGTTCCGCCTGCTTCTTGAACGCAGGCGTTTCTTCGAGCTTCATCCGGATGTAGAGACCCACCAGACCCAGCGGACCCGCGATCAGGAACGGCACACGCCAGCCCCATGAGAGCAGCGCCTCGTTGGAGAGCGTCGCGGTCAGCACGGCCACCGTGCCCGCGCCGAGCACGTAGCCGATCAGCGTGCCGAACTCGAGGAAGCTGCCCATGAAGCCGCGGCGCTTGTCCGTCGAGAATTCGGCGATGAAGGTCGCCGCGCCGCCGTACTCGCCGCCGGTCGAGAAGCCTTGCACCAGACGCGCCACCAGCAGCAGCACCGGCGCGAAAATGCCGATACTCGCGTAGCTGGGGATCAGGCCGATCGCGAAGGTGCCGAGTGCCATCATGATCATGGTCATCGCCAGCACGCGTTGTCGGCCGATGCGATCGCCGAGCGGCCCGAACACCATGCCGCCGACCGGCCGCACGAGGAACGCCGCGGCGAACGTGCCGAAGGTGGCGATCAGCTGCGCCGCGGGGCTCGCTGACGGAAAGAACACTTTGCCGAGCGTGACAGCGATATAGCTGTACACGCCGAAATCGAACCATTCCATCGCGTTGCCGAGCGCCATGGCGCCGACGGCCCGCTTGAGGAGAGATTTGTCGACGACGGTGATGTCGTCCAGAGAGAGGCGTTGTTCTTCTTTGTGATGTCGCCAGAAGCCGTTGCTGGAAGCGGTCAAGGTGAAAACTCCAATGACTGCGACGAAACTCATGATGCGCATGAACGTTCCGCCACGGTTGCTGGGAAGTGAAGTGTCGCGAGCAAGGCGAAAGGCGTCTTCGTCACCGTCGAAGGGCGACAGAGTTGGGCGCGAAAAAAACACAACGCCCGTGCCTCGCGAGACAGGTCGCGAAAAAACACTCGTCTAGATTGTGCTGACTGTTGCACCTGCGTGGCCGTGGAAGGGGGGCAGATGCATGAGGACGCTGGGTGGCTGAAAGCTGGCCCACGCGCCGCTGGAAGGCTTGAAACGAAAAAGGCCGGTGCTGTATTCGCCGCTCATGCCGAGACATGCGACGGGAAACGACCGACAAGCCTTCTTGTATAAAAACTGTTCAATTCGGAGTGGCAACACATTGCCATGCGCACTGTGTACGCACTGCGCGCCAGATTGAAGAGAACGTGAATGAAGGTGAAATGCTGTTGGAACGATGCACATAATAGCACGATAGCGGAGGATCGTGCAAACCGGGTGTCCGCGGGGGACTTGGGCGGGGGCGTTCAATCCCTTGCGGGGCGGGGGATTGGGCGGATCCTGGCGGTCTGAAGAAGCGGCTTAAAAATGGCCTGAAATGTACCGTTTGGAGAATTTTGCCGCTTCGTTCGAGCGATCAAACGAACGTTGCGTGATGGAGCGGATTTGCAGCGGCGCGGACGAAAAAAATCCGCGCACGCGGCGCGGATTTCGGTGATGCGGCCCTGAAGCGCGAAAGCGCTCGATTACGCCGAAGGCGGCACGTAACCTTGCGCCGTATCCGCGCCTTCGCCGAAGAAGAACTTTTCGGTCTGCTTCATCAGATATTGGCGTGCGCGCGGATCAGCCATGTTCAGGCGGTTTTCGTTGATCAGCATGGTTTGCTGCTTCAACCAGGCCTGCCAGGCTTCCTTCGAAATGCTTTCGTAGATCCGCTTGCCGAGTTCGCCCGGCAGCGGCGGGAAATCGAGGCCTTCGGCTTCCTTGCCGAGCTTCGCGCATTGAACCATACGAGTCATGCTGTGCTTCTCCTTTGTCGACCGGGTGAGTGCTTCAGCACTGACTCCGGTCCCGTAAAAATGGGTTGATGTGTCGATGCCGGACAGGCAGTTGCTATATAGGGCCGCTCAGAGCTGTTTCATCAGCACGAGCGACTTGCGCTGCCAGTTATAGAGTCTGCGGCGGTCTTCCGGCAAATCGTCGACGGTGACCTTGACGAAACCGCGCTTGAGGAACCAATGCTCGGTACGCGTGGTGAGCACGAAAATGCGCGTCAGGCCGCGCGCCCGCGCGCGCTGCTCGATGCGCTTCAACAGGCGCTCGCCGTCGCCGGTGCCTTGCGCTTCGGGCGAGACCGTGAGGCACGCCATTTCGCCGATGCGCTCGGACGTGTACGGATACAGCGCCGCGCAGCCGAACAGCACGCCATCGTGCTCGATCACCGAGAAATGGTCGATGTCGCGCTCGATCTGGTGGCGGCCGCGCCGCACCAGCGTGCCGTCCGATTCGAGCGGCTCGATCAGCGCGAGAATGCCGCCGACGTCGTCCGGCGTGGCTTCGCGCAGGCTTTCCAGATTCTCGTACGAGATCATCGTGCCCACGCCGTCATGCAGGAACAGTTCGAGCAGCAGGCTGCCGTCGAGCGCGTAAGGGATGATGTGCGCCCGCGCCACGCCGCCGCGGCAGGCGCGAATCGAGTGCTTCAGATAGAAGCCGGCGTCGCCGGTGACCTCGCCGCTTTCGTGCAGCTTGTAGGCGTCGTCGAGCGAGAGTTCGCGCACCAGTACGGGGCCGTCTTCGCCGGCTTCCATCAGTCCCGGCGTTTCGGTCAGGAACACGATCTTGTCGGCGCGCAGCGCGATCGCCGCGGCGGACGCGACGTCTTCCATGGCCAGATTGAAGGCCTCGCCGGTGGGCGAGAAGCCGAGCGGCGAGAGCAGCACCAGTTTGCGGCTCGCGAGCGAGTGACGGATCGAATCGGCGTCGATCTTGCGCACCACACCGGTGTGGGCGAAATCGACACCGTCCAGAATGCCGACCGGCCGCGCCGTCACGAAGTTGCCCGACACCACGCTGATGTGCGCGTGCGCCATGGGCGTATTCGGCAGACCCTGGCTGATCGCGGCCTCGATATCCAGACGCACTTCGCCGGCCGCCTCTTTTGCGGACTCCAATGCGCGCGCGTCGGTAATGCGCATGCCGTGCGAAAACTCGGACTCCACGCCGTGCAGGCTCATCTGCTCTTCGACCTGCGGCCGCGAGCCATGCACCAGTACGATCTGGATGCCCATGGCCTGCAGCAGCGCGATATCGGACACGAGCGCATTCAGGAGCCCCTGATGCACCACCTCGCCGCCGAAACCGACAACAAACGTCTTGTTACGGAACGCATGGATGTAAGGGGCGACTGAGCGCATCCAGTCGACGAATTGCGCGTGCTGTGCGAGGTTTTCCGTTGCTCCGGCGGGGGCCGGAGCGCTCGCGGGCGCGGGGACGAGGTCGGTTTGGGAATTCATGCCGGGGATTATAATGCGCCCCCATGTCGAATGTACCCAAAAGTCCCGCTGCGGCGAACGAGAATCCGGCGCCGGCCGCCGATCAACCGAAGGCCGGCGACGCCGCACGCCGCACAGCACCGGACGCCGAACCGAACGCGCCGCACACGGCGCGCGAGCCGCGGCGCGCCGCGGAAAATGCGCAAGCGTCGGCGCAGAGAAATCATCCGCGCCGCGAAGCCCGCAATCATGAAAGTGGCGAGGTGGCAAAACCCACTGGAAGTGGCGAGCCGCAGCCGCGTGAGGGCAGGGAAGGCCGAAGGTCAGACCACAACCCCGGGCGTGCGCGGCAGCAGAGCGCGTCTGGCGCGAACCAGCAGAAAAGCGCCGCTCGTGGCGACCGGCCACGTCAAGCGGACTCGCGAGACGGCGGGTCGCGCCGCGAGCAAGCGCCGCCCCGCGCCGCGCGCGCACCGCGTGTCGTCGAGCCCAATCCGATTCCGCCGATCACCTATCCAGAAGCGTTGCCCGTATCGGGCCGCCGCGAGGAAATCGCCAAGGCGATCGCGCAGAATCAGGTCGTGATCGTCTGCGGCGAGACCGGCTCCGGTAAAACCACCCAGCTGCCGAAGATCTGCCTCGAACTCGGCCGCGGGCTCGGTGCGGGCGGCTCCGGTCTGATCGGCCACACGCAGCCGCGCCGGATCGCCGCTTCGGCGACGGGCCGCCGCATCGCCGAAGAACTCGGCACGCCGTTCGGCGAGGTGGTCGGCTACAAGGTGCGCTTTACCGACAATCTGTCGCCGGGCGCCTCCGTCAAGCTGATGACCGACGGTATCCTGCTCGCCGAAACGCAGACCGATCCGTTGCTGAAAGCGTATGACACGCTGATCATCGACGAGGCGCACGAGCGCAGCCTGAACATCGACTTTCTGCTCGGCTATCTGAAGGAAATTCTCGTCAAGCGTCCCGATCTGAAGCTGATCGTGACCTCGGCGACGATCGACGCGGACCGTTTCGCGCGCCACTTCGGCAGCGAAGAGAAGCCCGCGCCGGTCATCGAAGTGAGCGGGCGGCTTTATCCGGTCGAGGTGCGCTACCGGCCCGTCGCGGAAGACAGCCCCGCGGTGAAGGCCGCCGAAGGCAACGCGTCTTCCTCCGCGCCGCGAGGCGAGCGGCCGAAAACCCAGCGCGAAACCGATCGCGATCTGATGGAAGCCATCGTCGACGCCGTCGACGAACTCTGCCGCGAAGGTCCGGGCGACGTGCTCGTGTTCCTGCCCGGTGAGCGCGAAATTCGCGACGCCGCCGAGGCGCTGCGCAAGCACCATCCGCCGCATACGGAAATTCTGCCGCTGTTCGCCCGTCTTTCCGCGGCCGAACAGGAGCGCGTGTTCCGCACGTCGAACGCGCGGCGTATCGTGCTGGCCACCAACGTTGCCGAAACCTCGCTGACGGTGCCGGGCATTCGCTACGTGGTCGACACCGGGCTCGCGCGGGTGAAGCGGTACTCGTATCGCAACAAGGTCGAGCAGTTGCAGGTCGAGTCGATCTCGCAGGCCGCCGCCAATCAGCGGGCCGGGCGTTGCGGCCGGGTCGCCGACGGCATCTGCATTCGCCTGTACGAAGAAAGCGACTACCAGGGCCGCGTGCGTTTCACGGATCCGGAGATTCTGCGCTCGTCGCTGGCCTCGGTGATTTTACGGATGAAGTCGCTGCATCTGACGGCGATCGAGACGTTCCCGTTCATCGAACCGCCGCCGGGCCGCGCCATCGCCGACGGTTATCAGCTGCTCAACGAACTCGGCGCCGTCGACGACGACAACCAGCTCACGCCGCTCGGCCGCGAACTCGCGCGCCTGCCGCTCGACCCGCGCGTCGGCCGGATGATTCTGGCTGCACGCGACCAGCAGGCGCTCAAGGAAGTGTTGATCATCGCCAGCGCCCTGTCTGTGCAGGATCCGCGCGACCGGCCGATCGAAGCGCAGGAGCAGGCCGATCAGGCGCATCGCCGGTTCGCCGACGAGCGTTCGGAATTCTTGCAGTGGCTGAAAATCTGGAACTGGTTCGAAGAAGCGATCGCGCACAAGAAGTCGAACAAACAATTGCACGAGGAGTGCCGCAAGAACTTCCTGTCGCAGCTGCGTCTTCGCGAGTGGCGCGATGTGCACTCGCAACTGCTCACGGTGGTGCGTGAGCACGGCTGGCGCTTGAACGAAGCGGAAGCGACCTTCGAGCAGATCCATCTCGCGCTGCTGACCGGTTTGCTCGGCAACATCGGCCTGAAAGCCGACGACGAACCGTATTACCTCGGCGCGCGCAGCATCAAGTTTTATCTGTGGCCGGGCTCGGCGCTGGTGAAGAAAGCCGGCAAGTGGGTGATGGCCGCCGAACTGGTCGAGACGAGCCGGCTGTACGCGCGTTGCATCGCGAAGATCGAGCCGGAGTGGATCGAGAAGATCGGCTCGCATCTGTTGAAGAAGTCGCTTTCCGAGCCGCATTGGGAAAAACGCGCGGCGCAGGTCTCGGCATTCGAGCGCGCGGTGCTGTATGGCCTGCCGATCTATCACCGGCGGCGCGTGAGCTTCGGCAAACAGGATCCGGCGCGCGCCCGCGAGCTGTTCATTCGCGGCGCGCTGGTGGAAGGCGAGTTCGATACGAAGCTCGCGTTCTTCGCGCACAACCGCAAGCTGCTTGCCGATATCGAGCAGCTCGAACACAAGTCGCGCCGTCAGGACGTGCTGGTCGACGACGAGCTGATTTTTGCCTACTACGATCAGGCGCTGCCGAAGGGCATTTATACCGGCGCGTCGTTCGAGCGCTGGTATCGCGACGAGGTGAAAAAGAGCGGTCAGCCGGAAGACAAGTTGCGCCTGCTGTATCTGTCGCGTGACGACCTGATGCGGCACGAAGCCGCCGGCGTGACCACCGACCTGTTCCCGAAACGGATGACGATGGCGGGCGTCGAGATGGCGCTCACCTATCACTTCGAACCGGGTTCGCCGCGCGACGGCGTCACGCTCGCCGTGCCGCTGTATGCGCTGAACCAGGTCGACGCGCGCCGCTGCGAATGGCTCGTGCCCGGCATGCTGAAGGAGAAGGCGCAGCTGCTGCTGAAATCCCTGCCGCAGAAACTGCGCCGTCATTGCGTGCCGCTGCCTGAGTTCGCGGCGGGCTTCGTCGAACGGCATAGTGGTCCGCGCTTCGGCGCGGGCGGCTTGCTCGAGTCGCTGATCGCCGATATTCGCGAGCAGACCCAGGTCGCGATGAAGCAATCGGACTTCAAGCTGGAGACCTTGCCGCCGCATCTGTTCATGAACTTCAAGGTCGTCGACGAGCATGGGCGTCAGCTCTCGATGGGCCGCAATCTGTCGCAACTGCGCGCCGAACTCGGCGGCCAGGCGCAGCAGCATTTCCAGAAGATCGCTTCGAGCGCGGCGGGCGCGGCGTTGGCGGACGCGGGCGGCGGCAGTGTCGCGACGCCGTCGCAAGCGTCTGGCCTGGCAAACGCCGCGGCGCAGCGCGGCAAGGGCGCTCCGGCGTCGGGTCCGCAGACCGCGCCGCAAGACGGTGCGCAGGGCACGGCGCTGTATGAAAAGCTGACGACCTGGAACTTCGGCAAGCTCCCCGAGCTGCTTGAAATCCGTCGCGGCGGCCAGACGCTATTCGGCTATCCGGCGCTGGTGGATCGCGCCACGCATTGCGACGTGGAAGTGTTCGATTCACCCGACGAAGCCGCGCGGATCCATCGCGCGGGATTGCGCCGGTTGTTCGCGTTGCAGTCGAAGGAACCGATCAAGTATCTGGAAAAGAATCTGCCGGGCTTGCGCGAAATGGCGATGCAGTTCATGCCGCGCGGCACTCAGGAAGAGTTGCGCGATCAATTGATCGACACCGCGCTCGACCGTGCCTGCCTGCAAGACCCGTTGCCCGACGACGACGTCACTTTCCACACGCGCCGCGACGAGGGCCGCAGCCGCCTGACATTGCTGGCTCAGGAAATTGCCCGGCTGGTCGGACAGATTCTCAGCGAATACGCGACGGTGACCAAGAAGCTGGTGCAGGCGAAGTCGTTCACGGCGGCGCATGCGGACCTGCACAATCAGCTCGACGGACTGATCGGCAAGCGCTTCGTGGTCGATACGCCGTACACGCAACTGGCGCATTTCCCGCGCTATCTGAAAGGGATTGCGCTGCGCATCGACAAGCTGAAAGCGGACCCCGCGCGCGACGCCCGTCAGTACGCCGAGTTCCAGCCGCTGTTGCAGAACTATCAGCGCGCGGTGGCGCAGCGTGGCGGCGTGCTGGATCCGCGTCTGTCGGAATTCCGCTGGCTGTTGGAGGAGTTGCGGATCTCCCTGTTTGCTCAGGAATTGCGCACGCCGATGCCGGTGTCGGTGAAGCGCCTTCATAAGGTGTGGGAGTCGATGCAGCGCTGATCGCCGCGACTAGCGGGGCGAGGCGCCATGCCCGCTCCGCCTCGTGAGCGTCTCGCGGGCGGTTGAGGTGGCGGCTTACGTGGCGCCGGCACGCGGTCGCGGCACGGATAAAAAGGCGCGCGACGCCATGCCTTATGAGAATGACGTCACGCGCAAAAGGCGCGGGCCTTTGTTCGAACCCGCGCCTGAGACACCCGCTAGATCGATCCCCGGCCCATGGCCGCCATGACCTTTGCCCGGACTCGTCCTGCCGGTTTGGCCTACCAGTGCATGCCGGCGCCGATCGACGCGCCGAACTGGCCGCGCGAATCCGTGGTGCCTTGCAGCTTGTAGACCCACTTGCCCGTTTCCGAGAGCTGCGATACGCCAATGGCGAACGCCGACTGGCCGGCATAGGTGCCGCCGGCCATGGCGACCATGCCGTGACCCGGTAGCACAGCCTGCGGCAAACCGGCCATCGCCATGGCGGATGCCGTGCCGCCGTAGGCGTCGCGGCGAGCCGAGCGGATCTGGTCGTCGGTATAGCTGTTCGCCTGGCTGACCGCGCCACTGGTGCTTTGCTGCAACTGGCTGACGTTGACGGCGTCGGTCGCTTGCACGCCGGCTGCGACCTGGGTGATCTGACGCTCCTGCCCCGCCGCGCCGACCGACACCGTGTTCGCCCGATCGGCGACCGAGCCCTGGCCTAGCGCGACGGAGTTGTCGGCGCCAGCATTCGCCGCCGCGCCGAGCGCGGTGGCATTGTTGCCGCTGGCAACCGAGCTTGTGCCGATGGCGATGGCGTTGGAGCCGGTGGCCTGAGCGCTCGCACCCATGGCGATGGCGTTGGAGCCGGTGGCCTGCGCGCTCGCACCCATGGCGACGGCGTTGGCGGCGGTGGCCTGAGCGCTCGCGCCCATGGCGACGGCGTGCGCGCCGGATGACACGGCGGCTTCGGTATCGCGATTGCCTTGCGCGCTGAAGAACGGATCGGCGGCATCGACCACGGCGTTGTTGACGGCGCCCGAGATGGCCGCGTTCAGCTGATCCACGTTGACCGCGTCGGTCCCGGCGACGCCCGCCGCGAGGTTGTGAATCATGGTGCCGCCGCTCGCCGCGTTCAGACCTGCCGCGAAGCTGGTGGGCACGGTGCCGCCACCCGAGTTGTCGCCGCCGAGCGTGACGCTGTTGCGGTTCACGCTGCCGTCGGGGTTCTTGTCGTACATCACCGCGCCGTCGAGCTTCGCGGCGGTGGCCGCGCCTTGGGCGCTCACGGCTTTCAACTGCGCGACATTGACGGCGTCGGTGTCGGCGGCACCCGCCGCGACGTTCGTAATCTGGCGCTCCTGGCCGGCGGCGCCCACGGAGACGGTGCGCGCCCGGTCGGCTATCGAGCCCTGGCCGAGTGCGACGGAGTTGGCGGCTACCGCGCTGGATTGATAGCCGAGCGCGGTGGAATTCGCGGCTGAGGCGGTGGCTTGATAGCCAAGTGCGGTGGAGTTGGTGGCTGAGGCCATGGCTTGATAACCAAGCGCGCTGGAGTTGGCCGCCATTGCGCTCGCCTGATTGCCAATAGAAGTGGAACCGTCCGCCTGAGCGGTGGCGAAGCCGCCGATTGCCGTGCTGAAATCGCCGTTTGCCTGCGAACCGGTGCCGACGGCAACACTCGCTTGTCCCGCGGCGAGCCCCGCACTGCCGATGGCGACTGCGTTGGCGCCGGTGGCCGATGCGTCGTCGGTTCCGTCGTTCAGGCCGTTTGCCTTGAAATAGCGTGACGCGTTTACGCTTACGGCTTGCAGTTGGCTCAGGTTGACGGCGTCGGTCGCCTGGGTGCCGGCTGCGACGTTCGTGACCTGCCGTTCGTTGCCTGCGGAGCCGACTGAGACGGTATTGGCGCGGCCGGCCAGCGAACCCTGGCCCAGGGCGACCGAACCGTCCGCCGAAGCATGCGCGTCACGGCCGAGCGCAATCGAGTCGGCGTTGTTGGCAACGGCGGCGTAACCAATCGCGATGCTGCCGGCCGACGCTGCGGATGCGTAGGAGCCGAGCGCGGCCGCGCCTGTTCCCGCGGCTGCGGAATTGGCGCCGAGTGCTGCCGCGCCTGCTCCTGAGGCAGAGGAATTGGCGCCGAGCGCGGCCGAGCCTGCTCCTGAGGCAGAGGAATTAACCCCGAGCGCAGCTGAGCCTGGTCCTGAGGCAGAGGAATTGGCGCCGAGTGCTGCCGCGCCTGCTCCTGAGGCTGCGGAATTGGCGCCGAGCGCGGCCGAGCCTGTTCCTGAGGCAGAGGCATTAACCCCGAGCGCAACTGAGCCGGTTCCCGAGGCACTCGAACTGGCGCCGAGCGCGGTGGCATTCTCGCCGGTCGCTTGCGCGAACGCGCCCAATGCCATCGCCCCCACGCCGTTCGCGAAGGCCTGATTGCCGATCGCCGTGCTGTAGTCAGCCGCCGCCAGCGCCAGATTGCCGCCCGCGAAGGCACTCGTGCCGAGCGCGGTCGACAGGTAGCCGATCGCGACAGAACTCGTGCCGATCGCCCTTGCTTGCGCGCCGGTCGCGACCGAATTGTCGCCCTCGGCATCGGCCTGAAGGCCTGTTGCGCTCGATTTGTCGCCCAGCGCACTCGCTTGCACGCCTGCCGCAATCGAGCCGAAGCCCTGCGCGTTCGACTGCACGCCCGTCGCCATCGAGAAAGCGGCTGCCGCCGTGGCCTGAAAGCCCATTGCAATCGAGCTTTCGTTCAGCGCTTGCGAGCCCGCGCCGAGTGCTGCCGAATGGCTGCCGCCCGCGTTCGCCTGCATGCCGTAGGCAATGGAATAGGGGCCCACCGACTGTGCCGCGATACCCGCTGCAATCGAGCCTGCACCGATGGCCATCGCATTCGTGTCCGTAGCGGGATTGAACGGCGCCGCCGCGAAATAGATGGTGGCGGCATGCGCCGCCGGCGCGCCCGCTGCCAATACCGTCAGCAGCAGTACTGCCTGGGCAATCGCTTTCTTCCGGGCCGTTACTCGCTTTGTCTTCGATCTTGCCGGCGCCGGTGCCGCCAGCGACGTTTGCGTCGCGTCACACCAGGTCAATGGGTTATTGCAATTCATTGTTTTAGAAACTCCGCGGTATTGCGTAAGTGGACGGCGCATCAACGCGGGGGAGCCAATTAAGGATTCATCGCCCTGATAAATTGCACAAAAAATAAAGGCCAGCAGGTTTCGGTTTTCCTGGCAATGCCTTGAGTTTTTGCGCGCACGAAACGCCCGCGACATGCCTGCGCGTCCACCGGGCTGATTGCGTGGGCGATGAGGCTGCGGGATTGTCCAATCCGGCGGTGCGGCGAGAATTCAGTTAAATCCGAAGGCAGCGAGGAAAAATCCTTTTGTGTGTTTAACGCTCGATTCGCTGGTGTGGGAAAATAAATTAAACAAGGAATGGTCGCATTCGATCTGATAATTATTTTTATAATCTGAGTGTGTTCTTGTATTTATGTGTCTTTCGTGAGATTCGAAATCTCAAGCGCGCTACTCATTGAAGGCCATTTCAGAATGGCTTGAGCGCCCATTGCGATGGCGCCCGGCGAGCGGCGGTAGGCGGCATCGCGCCCCCGATTTCTCTTGTGCGCGGATAGCGACCTACGTCAACCGCTGGCCCTGGCAAACGTTCTACAATGATGGCTGTTCTCCGAAGTGAGTTTTCATGCGCAAATTTTTTCTTCCCGGCTTGACTGCCACGTTCGCCGCGGCTACGGCGCTAGTCGCTGCCGCAGGTTTTTTTTCTCCGGCGGCCCACGCCAACAACGTGATCGTGCTCAACTCCGGCGAAGCCACGCTGAGCCTGATCGACGAGACCAGCCGCCAGGTCATCGGCACCGTGCCCACGGGCAAGGAACCGCACCACCTGATGGCCACGCCGGACAATTCGTCACTAATCGTCGCGAATTCGGTGTCGAACAATCTGATGTTCGTCGATCCGAAAACCGGCCAGGTGCAACGGTGGGTCGAAAACATCGAAGATCCATATCAGATCGGCTTCTCGCCTGACCGCAAATGGCTGGTCACCACCGGCCTGCGTCTGGACCGTCTCGATATCTATCACTACGACGGCCAGAAGAACCAGATGACGCTGGCCTCGCGCCTGCCGCTCGCGGTCATGCCGAGCCATATGGCGTTCACTGCCGACAGCAAGACGGTCTTCGTCACGCTGCAGGTTTCGGGCGAACTGGCCGCGATCGACCTGGCCACGCAAACAGTCAAGTGGAAGATGAAGGTCGGCAAGGTGCCGGCGGGCCTGTGGATGACGCCGGGCGAGAAATACCTGCTGATCGGTATGACCGGCGCGGATTACGTCGCGGTAGTCGACTGGCGCAACCAGAAGATCGTCAAGACGATCCACACGGGCAACGGCGCGCATAACTTCCGTTCGCTGGCCGACGGCAAGCACGTCGCGGTGTCGAACCGCGTGGCGAGCACCATCAGCATCATCGACGAAGACTCGCTTACCAACGTCGGCGACATCACCGGCTTGATGCCCGGACCCGACGACATGGAACTTTCCGCCGACAAACGCTATCTGTGGGTTACGTTCCGCTTCGCCAAGCACGTCGGCATCATCGACCTGACAACGCGTAAGCTGATCCAGACGATTGCCGTAGGCCGTTCGCCGCACGGCATCTATTTCTTCAATCGCGCGCCGATCACGGCGCCGAACGGCGCCTGAGGCAGGGGCTTATGCCGCACCAGGCGAACCGACACGGATGAAGTAACAGGCCAGCACCATGTTCCATCTGATTTTTTCTTCTCTCGACAGCTTCGTCTCGGCCGTGCAGACGTTGCTGTACGTCGACGTGGTGCAGCCGCTGCTGTTCCGCTTCAACCTGATGGACTACGACGAAGACACTTACGACAGCCTGTATTGGGTGATCGTGGGCGTCTTCGAAGTGCTGGCCATGTACGCGATCCTGCGCCCGCTCGAAGCGCTGCGTCCGGTGGAGCAGTGGGAGAGCCGCAAGGCGGTGCGCGTCGACGTGATCTACACGTGGATCGCCAAGCTCGGCATTCTCAACCTGTTCTTTTTCTTCGCGCTGCAGCCGTTCTTCGACAACGTGCAGGCGTGGCTGCGGCTGCACAACATCTCGAATATCGAGTTCGACAATTTGTGGCCGGGCGTGACCACACAGCCGCTCGTCACGTTCGTGATGTATCTGCTGGTGCTCGACTTCGCCGGTTACTGGTATCACCGTTGGGAACACCGGATCGGCGTGTGGTGGGAACTGCACGCTGTGCACCACAGCCAGCAGCAGATGTCGCTGTGGTCCGACGACCGTAACCATCTGCTCGACGGTCTGCTGCAGGCCTCGTTCTTCGCGGTGATCGCGCTGGTGATCGGCGTGCCGCCGTCGCAGTTCGTCGTGCTGGTGGCCATCACGAATCTCGCGCAGAGCGTCCAGCATGCGAACATCCGTCTGTATTTCGGCTGGCTCGGCGAGCGTCTGCTGGTCAGTCCGACCTTCCATCGCCGTCACCATGCCATCGGCTACGGTCACGAAGGCTTGAAATACGGTTGCAACTTCGGCGTGCTGTTTCCGTGGTGGGACATGCTGTTTCGCAGCGTGTCCTGGAGCCGCGAGATGGAGCCGACCGGCATCAGCGATCAGCTCGAAGGCCGCCGCTATGGCGACGGTTTCTGGGCGCAGCACTGGCTCGCCTTTGTGCGCATCGCCGGGCGTCTTTCGCCGAAGCGCCGCACCGAAAGTAACGACGCCGCCGCCGTTTGAGCGCGCCTCCTCCCACGCCGCCGGTTTCCCCGGCGGCGCGTCACGTGGTTTATCCTGTTCACGTTTGCGCACGTCCCGCGGTAAATCCCCTCGAGGGCCGAGCCACGGGATGTCCCTGCGTGGGGCGAGCGGCGGGCCGCATGGCCGGTTCGTCGCGCGGTTCTCTTTGTTCCACTGTTTCGCTCACCGGCACTGGCTCGCATGAATGATCTGTTGCGCTCGTTCGGGCGCGCGCTCGCAAGCGCGCTCCACCCGCGCATGCTCTGGCTGACCTTCATGCCGTTTCTCGCGGCAACGGTCGGGTGGGGCGTGATCCTGTGGTTTTCCTGGCAGACGCTGATCGGCGCGACCCGCACCTGGCTCGAAGGCTGGTCGTTCACGCTCACGCTTTATCATCTGTTCGACTGGCTGGGTTTTGCGGCGCTGCACACGGCGATCGCGCCGTTTATCGTGATCGCGATGGCGATTCCGCTGATCGTCGTCACCGTGCTGCTGCTGATCGCCACGCTGTCGATGCCCTCGGTGATCCGCTTCCTGTCCGCGCGCCAATTCCCCAGCCTGGAAATGCGTCGCGGCGGAACGTGGTACGGTAGCCTCGCTCAGGCGTTATGGACCACGCTGGTGTGTCTGGTGCTGCTGATCGTCACGCTGCCGCTGTGGCTCGTGCCGCCGTTCTTCGCGCTGATTCCGCCGCTGCTGTGGGGCTGGCTCACGTATCGTGTGATGACCTACGACGCGCTCGCGCTGCATGCCACGCGCGACGAGCGTCGCGCGCTGGTGCGGCGATTCCGCCTGCCGCTGCTGCTGATCGGCATTGCGAGCGGTTTGCTGGGTTCGCTGCCCACGCTGCTGTGGGCGTCGTCGGTCTGGCTGATCGTGCTGTTCCCGGTGATCACGGCCGTGACGATCTGGATCTATGCGTTCATCCTCGTCTTCTCGGCGCTGTGGTTCGGCTACTACTGTTTGCGCGCGCTGCAACGCATGCGCGCGGAAGAGCACGGCGGCGTGCGGCACGCGGCGCCGGTTCCTTACTGATCAATTACTGACTAAGCAAAAGAGGCGGCAATGGCATTTGGCGTCATCATCATCGGCGATGAAATCCTGTCCGGCAGGCGTATCGACAAGCATCTGCCGAAGGTCATCGAATTGCTCGGCGCGCGTGGGCTGTCGCTCGGCTGGGCGGAATACATCGGCGACGACCCCGAGCGCATCACGGCGACGCTGCGGCGCACGTTCGCTTCGGGCGATATCGTGTTCTCCACGGGCGGCATCGGTGCCACGCCGGACGACCACACGCGCCAATGCGCGGCGGCCGCGCTCGGTGTGCCGCTCGAACTGCACCCGGAGGCCGCGAGGCTGATTCAGGAGCGCATCCGCGACATGCATCCGGCTAACTCGGCGGCGCCGCTCGATCTGCAGTCGCCGGAGAACCTGCATCGTCTGAATATGGGCACTTATCCGCAGGGCGCGTCGATCATTCCGAACGGCTACAACAAGATCCCGGGCTTTTCGATTCGCCAGCATCACTTCGTACCGGGCTTTCCGGTCATGGCGTGGCCGATGATCGAATGGGTGCTGGATACGCAGTACGCGCATCTGCATCACGCCATGCCGCACGCGGAGAAGTCGCTACTGGTGTTCGAGTTGCCGGAGTCGCGCCTCACGCCGCTGATGGAAAAGATCGAACACGATTTCCCGGGCGTGCGCGTCTTCAGCCTGCCGAGCGTGGGCGATGCGGAACGCGGCGGCGTGTACGCGCGGCATCACATCGATCTGGGTGTGAAGGGCGAGCCCGAGGCGGTAGCGGCGGCGTTCGTCAAGCTGCGCGAGGGGGTGCACCTGCTGGGCGGCGATATCGTCGAACCCGAGGCGGCGGCTGCGGCGGCGAAACCGCGCGCCTGAGCCGCGCGGCATTTTTCAGGTGGGTTCGGGCGCTGCGGCGCCCGTTTTTCACCGCGCGCGTCTTCGATTCGAGCGCGGCTTGAGCGCATCATCGGCCTGTCACATTCGGCGCAGACGATGTGCCTGTTCTCACAGGCGAGCCCGCATCAAGGCGGTATTGCGCCGGCCTCGACCAACCTCGGCAACAGCCAGGGATCAGGCAACACCTGCGCGAACACTTCAGGCAAAAACGAGGCCGCAATCGCGGTGCGACATCCCGTCATTCATGCGCCGATCCACGGCAACCCGCGAAAGCACCAGCCCGACACTGTCTTACGATGCCCTTGGCCGTCCTTGTCGCCTTCGAAGCCTTCCAGCAGGTCGTACGCCTTGTTGAAGCCGGCTTGCGTGGCGGCAATCGCGGCGAGCTTGGAGCGCGCGGCGCTGCGGCACAGGAACAGCACCGGCGTATCGGGCGTGGCCACCTGATTCAATTGCTGGAGGAATTCCTGATTCGGCACCGCGCCCGGATAACGTGTCCATTCGACGTGCGCGTATTGTCCGTCGCCGATAACCGGCCGGCCGACCCAATCGAGTTCGGCGCGGGTACGCACGTCGACGAGGCGGGCGCGCGGATCGAGCTGCAACAGTTCGAATGCTTCCGCCGGCGACACTGCGCCCGCGTACGGCAACTGGTTCTCGTTGCGGCGCTTGTCCGCGACTGCGTACAACTGTTCGAGCGAGCTCATGAGCGCAAATCTCCTTCGGGCCAAATAATCATTCTAGCGCGCGGCAAGGTCGCGCATGCATGGCTCGAACGGCGCAGAACGGCGTGATCGTCGCGACGGGAGGTGCGCGCGAACTTGGTGCAAATTTCCGTGCATGCACCAAAATAAAGAAGATGAATGTTGCCGATTTGGCGAATGCACGTATTTGGTGCGACGCAGAGTCCAAAGTTTTTAGGGCTGCATGTGGCGCGGTGCGCCCATTCCCCGCAAACGCGCGTGGGGTGTGGTTTTGCGCCGCGTTGGCGCATACATGGCACAGAAGCTGCTTTATTGGTGCCGATCGATTTGTCCGAGCATAGTTTTATATTCATCCTGAGGCATTGAGGGGTGGACGTGCCGGGACGGGTCAGCTAGATTGGGCGGCGGCTGAATCCGCCGAATTCGTTAATCAGGAGATAGGTTATGAGTAAATCCGTGGCCGACGTCGTTCAACTCGTCAAAGACGAAGACGTCAAGTTTGTCGACTTCCGTTTCACCGACACGCGCGGCAAAGAGCAACACGTTTCGGTGCCGGTGTCGGCATTCGATGAAGACAAGTTCGAAAGCGGCCATGCGTTTGACGGTTCGTCGATTGCCGGCTGGAAAGGCATCGAAGCATCGGACATGTTGCTGGTCCCGGACGCGAACACGGCCTTCATCGACCCGTTCTACGAAGAATCGACCCTCGTGCTGACCTGCGACGTCGTCGAACCGGCGGACGGCAAGGGCTATGAGCGCGACCCGCGCTCGCTGGCAAAGCGCGCTGAAGCGTATCTGAAGAGCACGGGCCTCGGCGACACGGCATTCTTCGGTCCGGAACCCGAATTCTTCATTTTCGACTCGATCAAGTGGGGCACGGATCAGTCGGGCACGTTCGTCAAGATCGGTTCGGAAGAAGCACCGTGGTCGTCGTCAATGGACTTCGAAGGCGGCAACACCGGCCACCGTCCGGGCACGAAGGGCGGCTATTTCCCGGTCGCTCCGGTCGACACGTTCCAGGACATCCGTTCGGAAATGTGTCTGCTGCTCGAACAGATCGGCATTCCGGTCGAAGTGCACCACCACGAAGTCGCGGGCCAAGGCCAGAACGAAATCGGCACGAAGTTCTCGACGCTGGTGCAACGCGCTGACTGGCTGCAGCAAATGAAGTACATCATCCACAACGTCGCGCACACGTACGGCAAGACGGCAACGTTCATGCCGAAGCCGGTGGTCGGTGACAACGGTTCGGGCATGCACGTTCACCAGTCGATCTGGAAAGACGGCACGAACCTGTTCGCAGGCAACGGTTACGCAGGTCTGTCGGAATTCGCGCTGTTCTACATCGGCGGCATCATCAAGCATGCTCGCGCGCTGAACGCGATCACGAACCCGTCGACGAACTCGTACAAGCGCCTCGTGCCGCACTTCGAAGCACCGGTCAAGCTGGCTTACTCGGCACGCAACCGTTCGGCGTCGATCCGCATTCCGCACGTGTCGAACCCGAAGGGCCGCCGTATCGAAACGCGTTTCCCGGATCCGATGGCGAATCCGTACCTGTGCTTCTCCGCGCTGATGATGGCGGGTCTGGACGGCGTGCAGAACAAGATTCACCCGGGCGAAGCCGCCGACAAGAACCTGTACGACCTGCCGCCGGAAGAGGATGCAAAGATCCCGACCGTGTGCGCCGGCCTCGACCAGGCTCTGGACGCGCTGGACGGCGACCGCGAGTTCCTGACGCGCGGTGGCGTGTTCACGGATTCGATGCTCGACGCGTACATCGAACTGAAGACGGGCGAGCTGCAACGCTATCGTCAGTCGGTGCACCCGATCGAATTCGAAATGTACTACTCGCTGTAAGCGGCAATGGCGCTTCGCCCTTCACACGGCGAAGCGCTTTGCCCGACGCTCGCGATCGGTCACGAAGGGACGGCGGCGCCGTCCCTTTTTTGTTAGGCCGAGCACAACGTTTGCGGCGTACGGGCGTGGTAGAGGTATCGAGCAAGGCAACACGCGGACTACCTGATTTATCACCATCTCCTATCGGCCAGACTGCAAGATGGTTCTAAAGAATCTGATCAAGGCAAGGAAAGGGCACGAGCAGACGCTCTCGGACGACGCTCAACTCGTCAGCTCCGGTTTGCTGCCCGGCTTCGAGGCGCTGCCGACGGTCGTGCTGGTGCTCGAAAAGCGCACGCTGCGCGTCGCGTTTGCGAATCCGTCGGCGGAGTCGATGCTGGATCTTTCGCGCCGGCAACTCACGCAGATGGCGTGGCCGGACATCTTTTCGAATGCCGACGAACTGGTCGCGACCATTTCCGCGATCGCCGCCCACCGTTTTCACGCGACGCATCTGGACGCCGTGCTCGAACGTCCGGGCCACGAGCCGCTGCATGTGCATGCGATCGTCGGCTTTCTGGAAAGCGCGCAAGACTATGTGCTGCTCGAACTGTTCGAGAACGAGCGGCATTTACGCACCGACCGTGAGGAGCGCATCAACGACCTCACGGCGGTCAACAAGCAACTGATCCGCAATCTCGCGCACGAAATCAAGAATCCGCTCGGCGGGATTCGCGGCGCGGCGCAACTGCTCGAGTTCGAACTCGGCGAGCGTCAGCGCGATGAGTTGCGCGAGTACACGCAGGTCATCATCAAGGAATCGGATCGGCTGCAAACGCTGGTCGACCGTTTGCTCGAACCGCACCGCCATCCGCATATCGTCGGCGACGTGAATATTCACGAGGTGTGCGAGCGCGTGCGCCAGGTGATTCTCGCGGAGTTTCCGCGCGGCCTCACCATCGAGCGCGATTACGACGTGAGCGTGCCGGACCTGCGCGGCGACAAGGAGCAACTGATCCAGGCGCTCCTGAACATCGTGCGCAACGCGGCCGAAGCGCTGCGTGAACGGATTTCGCAAGGCGATGCGCGGATCGAATTGCGCACTCGCGTGGCCCGCAAGATTACCGTGTCGAAACGTTTATGTAAGCTGGCATTGGACTTGCGTATTACTGACAACGGCCCAGGCATTCCCGAAGAAATCCGTGACCGCATTTTCTATCCGCTCGTGTCGGGGCGCGAGGACGGCAGCGGTCTCGGACTGACGCTCGCGCAGACATTCGTGCAACAGCACGACGGTTTGATCGAAGTGGATAGCCGCCCGGGCCACACCGAGTTTCAGATTCTGCTGCCGCTCGACTGCTAACACGATATGTATCTCAAGACTTCTGACCGACCCATATGAAGCCGATCTGGATAGTAGACGACGATCAATCGATTCGCTGGGTGCTCGAAAAAGCACTGGCCCGCGAAAACTTCGCGACCCGCAGCTTCGCGAACGTGCGCGAAGCGTCGGCCGCGCTCGATCACGACAGCCCGCAGGTGCTGGTATCCGACATCCGGATGCCTGGCGGCTCCGGCCTCGAATTGCTGCAAACCGTCCGTGACAAGGTGCCGGGCTTGCCCGTCATCATCATGACGGCATTCTCGGATCTGGATAGCGCGGTCGCCGCATTCCAGGGCGGCGCGTTCGAATACCTCGCCAAACCTTTCGACGTCGACAAGGCGGTCGAACTGATTCGCCGCGCGGTGGACGAAAGCATGCGCGGCGAACAGACGTGGGACGAGCGCGTCACCGAAACACCGGAAATGCTCGGCCAGGCGCCGGCCATGCAGGACATGTTTCGCGCGATCGGCCGACTGTCCCATTCTGCTGCAACCGTGCTCATTACCGGCGAATCAGGCACCGGGAAGGAACTGGTCGCGCGTGCGTTGCACCGACATAGCCCACGCGCGAACGGTCCCTTCATCGCGCTGAACACCGCGGCGATTCCAAAGGATCTGTTGGAATCCGAATTGTTCGGTCATGAGCGGGGCGCTTTCACCGGCGCGCAGGCGATGCGCCAGGGGCGCTTCGAGCAGGCTGAGAACGGCACGCTCTTTCTCGACGAAATCGGCGACATGCCGTTCGATTTGCAGACGCGGTTGTTGCGCGTGCTGTCGGACGGGCAGTTTTATCGCGTCGGCGGCCACAATCCGCTGCGCGCCAATGTGCGCGTGATCGCGGCGACGCACCAGAATCTCGAATCGCGTGTTCGTCAGGGTCTGTTTCGGGAAGACTTGTATCACCGTCTCAATGTGATCCGCTTGCGTTTGCCGGCCTTGCGCGAACGTAGCGAAGACATTCCGCTCCTCACGCGTCACTTCCTGCAAAAGAGCGCGCGCGATCTCGGCGTCGAGCCGAAGCGCGTGTCCGAAGAGGCGCTGGCCTATCTCGCTTCGCTGCCGTTTCCGGGCAACGTGCGTCAGTTGGAGAACCTCGCCAACTGGCTGACGGTGATGGCGCCCGCGCAGACCATCGAGATCAAGGACTTGCCGCCCGACCTCGGGCCCGCGCAAGCAGGCGTGACCGATCTGGCCGGCGGTGGCGGCGCGATCGGTGCGGGGGAGGCGAGCCTGGCCGGCGGCGCGCCGGTCAACGGCGCGAGCGCTGTGGTGCATCCGGCCGCGGCGGGCGGATTGCCGGTTGCGAGTCCTGTCAGCGCCTGGGAAGGCGGCTTGCGCACCGAAGTCGCGCGCATGTTGCGCGAGAACGCGGCGGACGTCATGGACGAACTCGCGCGCCGGTTCGAAGCAGCGGTGATTCGCGAGGCGCTGGACTTCACGCGCGGCCGCAAGGTGGAAGCGGCCGAGCGTCTTGGCATCGGCCGCAATACGATTACTCGCAAGATTCAGGAACTGAATCTCGAGCCTTAAAGGGATTGCCTGGTCGGTAATCCTATCTATTCTGAACTTGATGTCTGGCACCATGGGCGCTTTGGCGCGCATGGTGCGGCACGATGTCGCCTTAACGAGTTCACCTGTAGAGCGAGCGGCATAATCGGTTCTCCTTTCTATTTCGGGAGCCGTTATGTCGACGCCGTTTTCCTGGCCTCTTTCGCCCGACACCTTCCTCGCACTCGAAGCGCTCGACGATCCGGTGGTGCTCGATTGGGTGGAGCGGCAGAACGCGCGTACGCTTGCGGAATGGGGGAGCGGGGCGCGCTTTGGCGCGTCCAAAGACCGGCTCGCCGCGATTTACTTGCGTGACGATCGCCCGGTCATCCCCGGGCGATGGCGGGATTGGGCTTACGATCTCTGGCAGGACGAACACAATCCCCGAGGTATCTGGCGCCGCACTTTATGGGCGAATTGGCGTGCAGGCCAATCCGACTGGCAGACATTACTCGATCTCGATCTGCTTTGCGAAGAAGAGCAGATGCCGTGGGTGTGCGTCGACGAGAAGATCCTCGATCCGGATGGCGACCGGGCGCTGATTTTCCTCTCGGCCGGTGGGTCGGATGCGCTCGTCGTGCGCGAGTTCGATCTGGAAACACTGCGTTTCGTCGACGATGGATTCGCGCTTCCCGGACCAGGCAAGCATTCGATTTTCTGGATCGACCGTGACACTGTCTATGTTGCTTGGGACAACGGCGGCGCGAGTCTGACGCGTTCCGGCTACCCGCGCGAAGTGCGGCGCTGGGCGCGCGACACACCGATAACGGACGCACCGGTCGTGTTCCGCGCAGAATTCGACGATGTCTCGGTTTGCGCCTTTTACGATCACGTCGATCGGCGCCACGCGCTGTCCGTCGCCGTCGATTCATTTGATTCGGAGACCTACTATCTTTCCGCTTCGCAGGAGTGGCAGCGTTTCGACGCGCCGACGCACGTCGCAATCGAGGCGTGGGCCGGCTGGCTGCTGCTTCAACCGCGCCTTCCCTGGGATTGTGGCGGGGTGGTCTATGCCGGCGGGACATTGCTCGCCGTTCGCGAGGCGGCATTCTTGCGCGGCGAGCGCGATTGCGTGCCACTCTTCGTGCCCACGCCGACAACTTCGGGCTGCGGCTACTCGATCACGCAGCACCAGCTGATCGTTTCATATCTCGACGACGTGCAGCAGCGCACGGTTCTGTGGCATGCAAGACCGTCGTCGGGCGATGCGTCCTGGGAGTGGATATCGCGCGAGTTTCCATTGCAGGAGAACGTGCAGGTCGGTGTTTCGCCGATCGAGTCGACCATCGGCGACGAGGCGTATGTCAGTGTGGAGGACTATCTTCAGCCGGGTGGTTGCTGGATTGTCGATCTCGCGCAGGATGATCTCTCGCAGTGGCAATTGATTGACCGATACCCTGCCAGTTTCGATGCCACGCCTTTCGCGGTGACGCGCGCTCACGCGGTGTCGGCGGACGGCACCCGGGTGCCCTACACCCTGATCGGGCCGCGAGAGCGCACAGAGCAACCGCGGCCGTGTTTGCTGAACGGGTATGGCGGCTTCGCGATTTCGCTGACGCCGGGCTACATGAGCGGGGTCGGTCTCGGTTGGTTGGAGGCCGGCGGTGTCTACGTGGTGGCGAATACGCGTGGTGGCGGGGAGTTCGGCCCTGCCTGGCATACCGCGGCGGTGGGTCCCAACCGGCAGCGCGCGTTCGACGACTTCATCGCTGTCGCGCAGGCGCTCATTGACACCGGGGTGACGACGCCTGCGCAACTGGGCATTCAGGGCGGTAGCAACGGTGGCCTGCTGGTGGCGGCGTGCATGGTGCAACGGCCCGAGTTGTTCGGTGCCGTGGTCAGTCAGATGCCGCTGCTGGACATGAGCCGCTACCATCTTCTGCACGCAGGGGCATCATGGCTCGAAGAATACGGCGATCCGGATGTTCCTGAGGACGCGAGCGTGCTCGCCGCGTATTCGCCTTACCATCGGGTGTCGGCTGACCTGCAGTACCCGCCCGTGCTGTTCATGACATCCACCGACGACGACCGCGTGCACCCCGGCCATGCCCGCAAGATGGCCGCACGAATGCAGGCGCTCGGCGCCGTGCAGGTCTGGTACTTCGAGGACACGCAGGGCGGCCACGCAGCCGCGGACGGGCTGCAAATGGCGGAGCAGGACGCTCTTGTCCTCGAGTTCTTGTGGTCGTGCCTGGGTGACGGCGAGCGGCGTGCCACCTGGGTGCCACCTGAGCGCCATGCGGGCGCGTGAGGTCCAGTCAGTCGGCCAGGCGAGCGTCAGCCGAGTTGCGCGACAACCGGCGCGTGGTCCGACGGCTGATCCCACTTGCGAGGCACCTTGTCGATGTCGCATGACGAGCACACTTCAGCCAGCGCCTTCGAAAGCAGAATGTGATCGATGCGCAACCCGGCGTTACGGCGAAACGCCATCATCCGGTAGTCCCACCACGAGTAGAGCTTCTCCGGCTGCTCGAACTGGCGGAATGCGTCGACGAGGCCAAGTTCGATCAGGCGCACGAACTCCGCGCGCTCTTCGGGTGACACCAGATTCTGGCCCTCCCACGCTTTCGGATCGTGCACGTCGCGATCTTCCGGCGCGATGTTGTAGTCGCCGAGCAGCGCCAGCTTCGGATGCAATGCCATCTCGCTCGCGATCCAGTCGTGCAGCGCGGCGAGCCAGTGCAGCTTGTAGGCGAACTTGTCGGTGCCCGGCGCCTGGCCGTTCGGGAAGTAGGCGGAGATAACGCGCGTGCCTTCAATGGTCGCTGCAATTACGCGTTGCTGCGGATCCTCGAACCCGGGAATATTGCGCACGACGCTGTCTTCGTCGACCGTCAGGCCGTCGCGCACCAGAATGCCGACGCCGTTGTAAGTCTTCTGACCGGCAAACCAGCTCCGGTAACCTTTCTCCGCGAGTTCGGCGCGGGGAAATTTTTCGTCCGGCAACTTCAGTTCCTGAAGGCACAACACGTCGGTGCCGCTGGTTTCGAGCCAGTCGATCACATGCTGCTGGCGGACTTTGAGGGAGTTGACGTTCCAGGTGGCGATTTTCATGACATTCTCACAAGCTTGCGTGATTCCGATAGTCCCGCATCTTATCGCGCGGAAGAGGGGGTGGTGAAAATGGCCCTGGCGCGGCAACGAAAATAAAAGGGCGGTGCCGTCCCGCTGCGGCGTATAGTGGGATCACACACACTCGCATTCTTGCGCATCGGGGGAGGCATCATGGCTGAACTTTATCCGGCTCTTTATAAGGACTTCGAAGTGCACCCGTTGGTATTTTCGCGGACGTTCGACAAGTTCGACGGCCACAAGCGTCATGCCGAAGGTTACGACGTCGCGGTACGCGTTTGCCGGCCCGGCGCGATTAGTGGCTCGACGGCGAGCCGCGTGTTTCGTCTCGTGCGGCCGTCCACGTTTTCCGATTTTGGTGTGGCCAAGCGCAGCGCGAGCCAGTACGGCGCGGATATCATCGACGGCAAGGTGGAAGGCGCGACGGTCCAGGATCTGTGAGTCGTTTCGCGAGCGCGAAATAATTCGCGCGTTTGTTTGACGTATTGAGAACATCTCTATACAATTCGTTTTCTCT